>CAZRQI010000008.1:23405-29826 GCA_964602025.1 uncultured Veillonellaceae bacterium | reverse complement strand
CGCTGGGCGCGCGTCGCCGCATAATACTCCTTGACGGCCGGCACCAATTTCCCCGTCATTTTCATTTTATAGTCAATGACTTCATTGACCAGCGAATCGACATTTTCCCGAGCTTTTTCATCAGCCAAAAGTTTTTTCAAGTCGGCCGCCATGTTGGCAATGTTGGTGGCGGAATTTTCCGCCTGGTGAATGTAGTTTTCATCCCCAAAGGCAACGAAGCCGCGAATGCAGGACAAAATATTGCCGGCCTCCGAGTCCATTTTCATTTCCAGCACCAGCCGCCGATTGGTTTCGTGCAGGACTTCCAGCTGATTCTTCGTCGCCTGTAACGAATAAATCGCGATCGCCGCCATCAATCCAACCATGACCAGCATTGCCGCAAACCCGGCGCCAATTTTAGTCCCGATCCGCATCTGCATAAATCCACCTCCGAAAACCTCTTACAAATTTATTTAAATTCTGGAATTTATCGCAATCTCCTGCAAATTGTCAAAAAAACCGGCCAATTTAGGCCGGTTTTTTTGACAGCTCCCCATCAAAGCCTGTTCATTTACACAAGTCGGCGGGCAAAACTCAATCCACCCGTTATCCTCACGGTTTGATCGTAGTCTTGTACACCATTTTGCCGTTTTTCATCTCAATGATTACGGCGCTCTTAACCGCATCATGATTTTCGTTCAGGGTGGTTGCGCCGGTAACAGCGGGGAAATTCTTGGTGGCGACAAGAGCGGCCTGAATCTTCGCCGGGTCGGCGGCGCCGGCCCGTTTAATGGCATCGGCCAGCACATACGCCGCATCATAGCCCAGAACGGCCATGGCGTCCGGCATAATGCCATATTCTTTCTTATAAGCATCCACAAATTTCTTGGAAGCAGCACTGGTATCTTCCGGCGAATAATGGTTGGTGAAGAAGGTATTGTTCATGCCGACCGCGCCCCCAATTTCGACCAGTTTGGGGGAGTCCCAGCCGTCGCCGCCGACGATGGGAACGGTAATGCCCATTTCACGGGCTTGTTTCGCAATCATGCCGACTTCTTCATAATACCCGGGCAAGTAGATGACTTCCGGACTCATTCCTTTGATCTTGGTCAGGATGGCCTTGAAATCCTTGTCTTTTTGCAGATAGGCCTCTTCGCCGGCAATCGCGCCGCCGCCTTTGGTAAAGGCTTCCTTGAAGAATTTAGCCAACCCTTTGCTGTAATCACTAGAGTTGTCGATCAGGACAACCGCTTTCTTGAGCTTAAGCTCTTTCAGCACAAAATTGGCGCCGACGGTTCCCTGAAACGGATCGATAAAGCAGACACGGAAAGTATACGGTTTGACCTTTCCGCTCTTTTCATCCACCGTAACTTTCGGATTGGTCGTCGCGGCGGCAACGAACGGAATCTTGTTGGCTTCATTGACGGCGGAGCCGGCAATGCCGTTGGAACTGGTGGTAAAGCCAACCACGGCCACCACTTTGTCCTGATTGATCACTTTGGTCATCGCATTGGCGGATTCCGAAGGTTCGCCCTTGTTATCGGCGCTCACCATCGTTATTTGCTTACCGAGCACGCCGCCAGCGGCGTTGATTTCCTTGAAGGCCAGTTTGGTGCCATTATTGGCGGCGGTGCCGAACGAGGCCGTACCGCCGGTAAGTTCATAGACAACGCCCACTTTGATATCTTTGGAATCGGCCGGCTTGGCCGGAGACCCGCCGCCACAACCCGCTACCGCCACGGCGACCGTCAGCAACAGGGAAAACAGGAGAACCAGCTTATTGTTTTTCATCTCATTTCCTCCTCCTATGTGTTTGGGGATGGCTTGCCATTGTCGCTCGTTATCGCCGCCTTTCAAGATCCTGCCGCCTGCTCGGCTCTTTTTTTCTGGCATGGATACAAAAAAAGCCTTCCGACAGGATACTCTCAAAGTATCCCGCCGAAAAGCCTCATTGCCCGGCACGAACATTCATTTGCTTCCATTGTTCTTGAGGATGATTATAGTACTTCGGTTTTCATTTTTCAAGCGGTTTTTATAAAAAAGTTACATATTTTTTGTTCGCCGGGGGAAAACCCCCAGACTACGACAGACGCTACAGCGCTTTCTCTCCCATGTGAAACCCGAACAGAGGACCGATCGCCGATTCCGTGGATTTGACGATTTTGCCGCAGAGTAACATTTGATAGACCGTCTGGATGTCATCCGCGGGAACCCGGTCTTCGTCCAGATGGGAAACCTCGCTGCGGATGGCCTGATACGCCGCCAAGACTCCGGCTCCCGGCGCCAGCGGTCGCAAAAAGTCCAACCCTTGCGCGGCAACCAACATTTCGATGGCGACAACATGCCGCACGTTTTCCAGGATTTCACGGGCCTGACGGGCAGCAATCGTCCCCATGCTGACATGATCTTCCTGGTTGGCGGATGTCGGAATGGAATCGACGCAGGCCGGGTGGGCCAGCACTTTATTTTCGGAGACAAGCGCCGCTGCCGTATACTGGGTAATCATCAGGCCGGAATCCACACCCGGATAAGCCGTCAAAAATGGCGGCAGATCGCTTAGGTGCGCATCGAGCATGCGATTGATCCGACGTTCGGAAATACTGCCGATTTCCGCCAGCGCGGTTTTCAAATAGTCCATGGCCAGCGCCACCGGTTGTCCATGAAAATTCCCGCCGGAAATCACTTCGCCGGTATCGGGAAAAATAAGCGGATTATCCGTGGCGGAATTCATTTCAATCTCCAATGTTTCAAGGATTCGCCGCACGGCATCTTTTGATGCCCCGTGAACTTGCGGAACGCAACGGAGCGAATAGGCATCCTGCACTTTTTCGCAATGCTCGTGCGACTCCATGATCTTGCTATCGGCTGTGAGTCGCAACAAATTGGCGCAAGTGGCAAGTTGGCCGGGATGCGGCCGAACTCGGCTGATTCGTTCGTCAAACGCCGTCCGCGTTCCCCGCAATGCTTCGAGTGACATGGCCGCGGCAATATCGGCGGCTTTCATCAATTCCGCCGCATCCTGCCAAACCAGCGTGCCAACTGCAGTCATAATCTGGGTGCCATTGATCAGCGCCAAGCCTTCCTTTCCACCAAAAGCCACCGGCTGCAACCCCGCCGCCGCCAGCGCTGTCGCGCCGGAAACGCGCTTTCCTTGCACAAATGCCTTCCCTTCGCCCATCATGACCAGTGCAATATGCGACAAGGGAGAAAGATCGCCGCTGGCGCCCACAGATCCCTTGCTGGGCACGGCGGGATAAACCCCGCGGTTGAGCATGGCCAACAACATTTCCATCGTTTCCGGGCGAATTCCGGAATAGCCTTTGGCCAGCGAATTCGCCCGCAAAAGCATCGCTGCCCGCACCACTTCCTCCGGCAAACACTCGCCAACCCCGGCGGCGTGGCTTAATATCAGGTTTCGCTGTAATTTTTCCCGCTCGGCCGGCGAAATCCAAATGCGGCTTAAATCGCCAAAGCCGGTGGATATCCCATACACCGGCTTCTCTGAATCCAATAGTTTTTCGACGACTGCCCGGCTGGCGACTATTTGCCTGCGGCCTGTTTCCGTCAATTCAACCGGTTCAAATTCCCGGGCGACCCGTCCGACCTCTTCGATGGAAAGGGAATTCCCGTCAACGCCAATCATCTTCTTCATCCTTTCCCTTCAAACTCGCACCGCTAGCGACGCACTTACCCGTCACGGAGCCAGCGCCAGAGCGTAGATAAAAGCCGCCACCCCGCCGGCGCCGGCAATGGCGCCGCCATACCAGTAGACATGATTTTTGCTGATGGAAGCCAGCGAGGACAGCAAAATACCGATTTGCAGCAGAATCAGCGCTTCGCCAAACCGCATGCCATGTTTCTGATACTGATCGCGCGCCGCTTCCAGCTTCTTGGCGTCGCCCATAATTTCATTTTTTTCTTTTTTATAACGGGTGACTTCCTGATCATACGCGACAATCTTTGCCTGATACGCTTCAGCGGACGCCGGAGCGGAAATTTTTGCCAGTTCCATGGTGTCGCGCTGCGTCTGATACGCAGTTTCCTTGATGCTTTTCGCCTGATAGTACGCCCACTGGTCCGAGGCCTGGCTTTGCGCCAATACCATCTTGGTGCTGTATCCGCCCGCCTTGAACGAGGATAGGGTGGCGCAAACCGCCAAAATCAGGGTAGTAATCGCAATAAAGGTCGGAATTCGGTCTTTCCACTTGTTTTGGGTTGAGGAGTTCGGTTCAGACTGGGTTGTTTTGTTTTCTGCAGCCATTGGCAAATTTCATCCTTCCTGTTTGTCTTCCATTTATTGATGATGATGCATGTACTATTTTACCCAGTTGCCGGTCGAATGAAAAGCACCCCCAAAATGATTCATCTTTCGTCCCGATAAGGCTTTCGCACGACCAGCAACTCCTGGCGGCGGGCAATAAACTCCGCTTTGATCTCTTCCAGTCGATGCGCGTGTTCCGCCATGCCTGCGGCAGAGTAGCGGAAAGGTTCCGGCATCGTCCATGTGCATTGCACCGCCGCATCGTCGGATGTTTCCGGCATTTCCAGTTTTGCGGATGACCCGCAAATTACGCATTGGATTTCACCGGTTTTCGCGATCCGGAATATCCCGCTGCCGCAGGCGCTGCAGCCAATATCGCCGGCATTTGTAGTCTGACGGGCATTGTCCTCGTGTTCCGTCGGCGATGCATTCGCATTTTTCGGCAGGAGCCGGCCGGCGAGTTCCCGGGCCCGGTTCAAGACGTCTGGCTGGACCGCTTCGCCGGGATTCGCGGCATGTACCGGCAATACTCCGACAACGTCCAGATGCAGGAATCGCGCAAAACTGACGGTCGCTTCCACCCCATAGCCCTGCCACCCTTCAACGCCATAAGGAACCGCTATCACACAGCGCCGCCCGGCGTACTTTGCCCCTTCGTTGAGTACACTGATCAGGCGGTCGCACAGGAGCTTAAGCCGGGTATGCATCCCCAAAAAATAAACGGGCGAGGCAAGAATGATTGCATCGGCTTCTTGAATCTCATGCAAAATGCTTGCCAAATCATCCGGAATGATGCAATCCTTGCCGCTTGTCAGGCAGGCGTAACAGGCACGACAAGGTTCAATTCGACAATCCTCAAGGCGGAGCACTTTTTTCTCCACTGAGTCCGGCAACGACGCCAGCATTTCTTTCGCCAATATTTCCGAATTGCCGACCTTGCGGGCCGAAGCGACAATCGCCAAAACCTTCATGTTTTCTCCCCCTCGCAGTCTGTCGCTTTATTCTTGTCCCGTTTTCGTTCCTGCCCTTCCTTATCTGCGTTTTCGTTCAGACGCAGCAATAATTCCACCACTTTTTCCGGCAGGGCCGCTTCCGCAGTCTTTTCCCGCTGGATACTCTCGCCGGCGACCAAAATTACCGGCCGGGTCTCATGCAAAAACTGTTTTTGAACACACCCCACCGGACAGCCATTGACGAGAAGAACCGCATCATAGTCGCTTTCTTTCAGCGTCACCAGCTTCCAGTCCGCATTTCGTTCCGCCAACAAGACCGCCACTTTTCCCACCAGTTCGGCACGGTCGATCGACGGGTTGCATCCGCCGCAATATTTCACGGCCAGCTTCCACATCGCTTATTGGGCAGTCCAGCCGCCGTCGACCGTCAGCGTCTGGCCTGTCATGAAGTTGGAGGCATCCGAAGCGAGATACAGCGCTGCGCCGGCCAGATCGGAGACCTGCCCCAGACGCCCGGCCGGAGTTTTGCGCAAGGTGGCATTCAGTATTTTTTCGTCCTGCATCATAGTTTCGTTGATCGCAGTCAACACAAACCCGGGACACAACGCATTCACCTGAATGTTATATCGCGCCCATTCCAGGGCCAATGCGCGTGTCAGTCCCAAAACGCCGGCTTTCGCCGCACAGTAGCTTAGTGTCAGTTTTTGTCCGACTTGTCCCATGATTGAGGCTGTATTGACGATTTTTCCCCGGTGCTGCCGGATCATACGTAGCCCGGCCCGTTGCGAACACAAGAACACACTTTTCAGATCCAGGTCGAGCACCTGATCCCATTCGGCTTCGGCGATCTCCTCCGCTTTCCGAGTCAGTGCGCCACCGGCATTATTGACCAAGACATCAATACGGCCGAATGACGCTTCGACGCTTTGCATCAAACGCTCGACCTGCTCCAGTTTGGTCACGTCCGTCGGTACAAACCCGGTTTTCATGCCTTTAGCACCGAGTTCCGACGCAACCTGCTCACAGGTCAGCGGATTGCGACCGACGATGATCACTGTTGCGCCAGCTTTGCCGAGGCATTCGGCAATCCCCCGGCCGATTCCTCTTGTCGACCCCGTTACAATGGCCACTCTCCCCGTCAAATCAAACATCTCCGGCATCATTGTCGTCTTCCCTCCATCCACCGTCACTGCGCACGAATCTTGCCCCGCTTTGATTCCAATATGCC
>CAZRQI010000008.1:6125-23305 GCA_964602025.1 uncultured Veillonellaceae bacterium | reverse complement strand
CGACTTCGTTGCGCCGGGCATTTCCGTCCATTGATAAATTCCGCTTCCTGCTGCAGAATTCCTTCGCTCTCCTTGCATCCGCAATTATTATTCCAGTTGTCTGACAAATTTGACAAAGCACAGCCGTTTTTCTATAATTATTAAGGTAATTTCAATTAAGAATTTAAATTATTGGAAAACAAAGTATGGAGGGGAAATCATGGGGGAATATCCTGTCAAAAACCGTTCCGCGTCGGAATATCTGGAAATGCTGGCCGAACTGGTTCCCTATTTTAACGATATCATTGCCGGCGACATCGGTGTGTCGGTCATCCGGGACGGCAAGTATATCGCCTACTATCCTGCAGAATCCCTGGACCTGAAAAATAAAATCGGCGATCCGGTCAAAGGACGGGTAAGCCTGGAATGTTTGTCAACGGGAAAGAATATCACTGACGTGATTTCCCGGGAAAAATCGGCCTATGGCGTCGCTTACGTCGCTTGCGCTCTGCCGTTCAAAGACGGCGACACAGTGGTCGGCTGCGTGACCACCACGCAAACCGTGGAAAAGCAGGATAAAATGGTTCACATCGGCAGTGAATTGGCCGCTTCCTCACAAGAGCTCAATGCCGGTATGGAAGAGTTGTCCGCCAGCGCCACTGAAGTCGCCAATACAACCGAAGAGTTGACCAAACTCAGTCGGGAAGTAGCGCAAGCTACCCGCCAGATGGATGAAGTGGTATCTTTTATCAAAAATATTGCCGGCCAAACCAACCTGCTTGGTCTCAACGCCGCCATCGAGGCTGCCCGGGTCGGCGAACAGGGTCGCGGGTTCGGCGTGGTGGCGGAAGAAGTCCGTAAGTTGGCCTCTTCGAGCGCCGACTCGGTTAAAACTATCACGCAGTCCCTGCAGCAAATTCAAGTCTCGATCGACTCCTTGTCCAACAAACTGGTTACCATTGATAAAAATGTCGGCGAACAATCGACTGCAATCGGCGAAATGGCCAAATTCAGCCAAAATCTGGCCGTATTGGCATCCGATCTTTCGCAGGTCGCGTCGACGTTGTTCGACGACTGACCCGACGTCCGCATCCCTTTGCAACGCCCGAAAAAATGTCCAGTTGTCGTATCCGCCTGTCTTGTCATCATCAGGACAGGCTTTTCTCTTGCCATGGCGGAGCAAATCATATAAAATGTCATCGTATGCTGTGCAAATGTTCACCAGGAAGGGAGTCTTGTTATGCGTCCGTTTTCAAAACTCACTCAAGGTCTGGTCGGTCAGCCGATGTTGGAAATACTGGCCACCGTTACCGCGATGGAAGCCGCCGGTCGAAAAGTGTACCGGTTCGAAGTCGGCGACTCGGATTTTGACGCTCATCCCCACATCATCGAAGCCACCAAGGCGGCCCTAGACGCCGGACACACACGGTATGTCAGTTCCATGGGCATCGAACCGCTGCGGCAATCCATCAGCCGCTACATCGAGCGCGGTTGGGGATTCCGGCCTGATCTGGATCAAATCGTCGCGATGCCTTCCAACAGCATCATCGACTTTGCAATCCGCTGTTTGGTCGATCCCGGTGAGGAAGTCATTTTCCCCGATCCCGGCTTTCCGTCCTACTTTGCGGTGACCAACTATCTCGGATTGCAGGATGTAAGGGTGCCGGTGTATGAGTCGAATGGCTTCCGCTTAAACCCCGATGATCTCGAGGCAAAAATCACCGACAGGACAAAACTGATTATCGTCAATACGCCGCAAAATCCCACGGGTGCTGTCATGACCCGGGAAGAAGCGGACCGGATTGCCGCCATCGCCAAAAAACACGACCTGTGGCTGCTCAGCGATGAAATGTATTCGGAAAATCTTTATGGAGGTCTGCAACACCACTCGCCGGCTACTGCGGATCGCTGCAAGGAAAGAACCATCATTCTCCATGGTTTTTCGAAAGGGTTTTCGATGTCCGGCTGGCGTCTCGGCTATGCTGTCGGCCCAGCGCCCCTCATGGCCAAAATGGCAATGATGTTCCAGACCATCTATTCCTGCGTGCCGCCATTTATTCAATACGCCGGAGTCAGCGCCCTTGACGGGAACCAGGAACTTTTGCGCCAACGGATGAGTTTTTATCAACACCTGCGCGATGTAATGGTTAACGCACTGAATGAGATTCCCGGCGTGTCCTGTCCCGCCCCCAAAGGCTCCATCTACGCATTCCCCAACATTCAGGGCACCGGTCTCAGCAGCCAGGAGTTCGCCAAAACTGTTCTGGAAAAAGCCGGCGTCGCCGTCGTTCCGGGAACTTGCTTTGGTCCGCGCGGCGAAGGCTATGTCCGTTTCTGTTACCTTCGGGAAGAAGCCATGTTGCTCGAAGCCTGCGAAAAAATGAAACTGGCTCTGGCCAAATAAACCCCTTCACATAAGACGGCCGGGAATTGATGAATTCATTCCCGGCCGTCTTTTTGTTTTCCCGCAACCCGTTCCGATGTGATCGGCCATGAGAAGCAGTGGTGCAAATCGGCTTGATCAGTGGTCTGGATGTTTTACCGCCGGAATCGTCAATAACAAAACGGTTCCAGCCAGCATTAAAAATGCCGCCGCAGTCATCGCCGCTCCCAGGGAGCCGGTCTGATCCCTCAGAAAGCCGGAAACGACCGGAGCCACCACCGCTGAAAACATGATGGAGCCGTTGAAAATACCGACGGAAACCCCAGTCAATCCCGGATGCCGTTTTTCGACGATATCGGCGGACCAGGCGATCATGGACGGTACGAACGCCGTGTTGCTGAGCATGCCGAACAGCACCAACAAGCCGATCAGCACGGCATGATTCTCCAGAGTCGACAGGAGAAATAATACGAGGGCAGAAGCCGGCAACACGAAGGCAGCAACTTTTTTGCGACCGATCCGATCCGCCAAGCGGCCCCAAAACATGGAGGCCGGAATGGCGCTCACCGCCATCAGTCCGGTATAAAAACCTGCCGCCCCGAGAGAGAACCCCCGCTCCACTTTGAGAAAAGTCGGCCCCCAGGTGACAGCCACCCAAAACCCATATAACGCCGTAAATGTCGTCAAATTGATCCGCCACAAATCCCAGTCCAGTAAAATCGACTGATACTGCGACCATGCCGGCGTCGGCGCGCCATCGGTATCCGGCAGATATCTGGCAAACAGGAACAATATCAGCAGCGACGGTAAAGCCACCACCAGAATCGGGATCCGGATACTGCCGAACAGTTCATACAAAGTACCGCCCAGAGTCATCCCCGTGAGCAAGCCGACAGCCATGCCGATCCCGATCAAAGCGGAACTGAAGGCCCGGCGGCCTGGTTCGGTCTTGCGCATCATCATGCCAAAAGAAGAAGGGTAGAAGCCACCGGCCCCCAAGCCATGCACAGCCATGCACAGCACCATCGCCGCGTAATTTCCGGTCACCAATCCCAGGCCAATCGCACCGACAGCCGCAACCGCATAGGTCCAAAGCATGATTCGTTTCATCCCGTAACGGTCGCCCAGAATTCCCGCCGGGATCTGTAACAGCAGATAGGTCAGAAAATAGCTCCCTGTCAGCCAGCCGGCATCGGCCGACGACAGGGAGTATTCCGCGGCAATAATCGACAGCAGCGGATAGACCACCGTCCGGTTGGCATAGGTGACCGCCCAGCCGGCAGCCAGGAGCATCAGCATCTTCACTGGTTCACATTTCCTTCATCAATGATTTTTTTACTGCCGCTGGCAGCTCGGGTTGCAAAAAGGAATAACCCATGTCGTGCAGTCGCTGCGGCAGGACCCGCTGCCCATTCAAAATCAATTCATCCGCCATTTCTCCGAACAACAACCGTAACGGCAGAGCCGGCGTCCGTAGCCAGGAAGGACGGTTCAGCGCCGCACCAATCGCTGACGCCATGTCCGCCGTCGTCGCCGGTTGCGGCGCCGTCACATTGTAGGCGCCCTGCATTGCCGGATCTGAAAGCGCCCGAACCACAACGGCAATCACATCGTCCCGGTGAATCCAGGAAATCCATTGATGGCCGGAGCCGGCCGGTCCGCCGACAAAAAGGCGGAATGGCAGGGCCAGGCGATCCAGAAAGCCACCCGGACCGAGAACCACGCCCAGTCGTAAAACAACCAACCGAATCCCTTTCTCCTGTACCTCGCCCGCCGCCGCTTCCCAATCCCGAGCGACAGTGGAAAGCCAACTCGTGCCTGCCGGGCTATTGTCCGCAAAATCCGCAGTCGGATGAGTGCCATAATAGCCCACGGCGGAAAAGCTGACAAAGACCGACGGCGCAGCCGTGTTGGCCGTAGCCGCCGCCACGCAGGCGGCGGCCAGCTTTTTCGTCAGGATGATCCGGCTGTCCCGGATTTTTTGTTTGTTGGCTTCCGTCCAACGGCCGCCGGCGATGCTTTCGCCGGCCATATTGACAACGGCGTCCACCCCGGCAAGGATTGCCATTGGCAACGGCTGATCCGGCGCCGGCAGATCCCTGCGAGTCAGCAGGCGGACTTCATGCCCCGCCGTCGTCAGTTTCTCGACGAGGGCCCGGCCAATAAAACCGGTTCCACCGGTCACCAATACCCGCATCGCCGCCCCTTTCCCGGCTCAGCCCTTCTGCCACTCCGCGCAGGCCGCGCCGACCGCCGCTCCCGATGGAACTTGGATTCCGAGCGCTGCCAGGGAACGTTCCAGTGCGCACAGCGTCAACGCCAATTCATTGATGCAGATATTTCCCATATGGCCAACCCGGAAAATTTTACCTTTCAACGGACCCACACCGCCGGCCACCACAATGCCGTACTCTTCCATCTTCGCCCGGAAAGCGGCGTCGTCGAGGCCGGACGGATATTTGATCACCGACAGGGTCGGCGCCACCGCATCCGCCGCCGTAACCAATTCAAGTTCCAAAGCTTTCAGTCCGGCCCGGAAGCTGCGGGCGATCTTTTCATGCCGGGCATAGCGGGCCTCCAGTCCTTCGTCCAGAATCATCCGCACCGCCTTGGCCAATGCCTGGATCAGATTCACCGGCGGCGTGGAAAAATACAGGGAAGGATTGTCCATGATCGGCAGCCAGTTCTTCCAGTCCACGTAATATCCCGCCACCGTGCCGAGCTGTTCCCGACGAGCCAGCGCCTTGTCGTTGAATGCCACGATCGTCAGGCCTGGCGGCGTGCCAAAGGCTTTCTGGCTGGTGGTGATTACCACGTCGATGCCAAAATCTTTCATGGGTTCGGGTACGCCGGCACTCGCGCAGACCCCGTCCAAGATAAACAAGGTATCGTATTTTTTCGCCAAAGCCGCCACTTCGGCCACCTGGCCCATGACGCCAGTCGAGGTATCGACATGGGTCAACGTCATGGCCGCGTATTTTTTTGTCTTCAGTTTTTCTTCCACGTCGGCCAGGCGAACCCGCTCGCCGGCCGGGGCCGCCAGAACATCCGGCACGATTCCCAGCGCCTTGGCCAGCGGAACGAAGCGCTCGCCGAAATAGCCCTGCGTGAGAACCAGCACTTCTTCGCCGGCTTTGACGGTATTGATGAGGCCCATTTCCATCGACAGGGTCCCGGCCCCGCCGATCGCCACGACATGGTCCGCCTGAAAAATCGTTTTCAGGCCGGCTAGGCACTCTTTATAAATTTCCACAAACGGGCCGTAGGTGTGCCCATAGGTTGGACCGGCCAACGCTTGCCGAATGGGTTCCGCCACCGGAGTCGGCCCAGGAATCATCACCAAAGGATTCTGTTTGATCATTGTCGTTACCTCCTTGTCGTACAAATTCTTGCAATTTAACAAATTCTCGTCGGTTTCAAATTATCCTGCCGGTCTGCCCTTATGGCCGAAAGTGAAATTTACCGGGGATCGGCTTTCTCCCGGTACTCAACGATCAAGGGGCACCCTTTTTCGCATTGTCCGCAACCAAAGCATTTCCCGACTTTACGTTTTTTGACGACATATTCCGAAGCCTCGCCCGACGCGCAGGAGACGAATATTTTTACCCACAGCAACGCCAGCAGCGAAAAGAAAGTAATCAGATTGGCGTACAGCACCGACGGACTATCCACATAATAACCGTAAATCAACCACATAAAGACACCGCTTGTCATCATGAGCAGCCAAGCCCAGGACAAATCGCCGGTTGACCGGCTCCGCAGCGTTTTCACCACCTGCGGAAAAAAAGCGCAAGTCGTCAGCAAGCCGGCGGCAATGCCGATCCATTCCACATTCCAATCCATTCTGTTGCCGAATCCTCCAAACCTTCTTAAATTTGCGGACTTTCCGTTCACTGAACTTGCCGGAAAAAGTCCCAAATCACCTGGTTGGCATCAATTTCCCGCGTAGTTCGGCCGATAAATCGTTCCGGCAAATATTGAAAACCTCCCGGCCAAGTATGTCCGCCGCCCTCGACCACGATTAACGACACGGATCCTCCCACCGCGCAATCCGCATATCGCTCCATGCGAATCCGGGTTCCGTCCTGCGGATCGCGGTCGGCCAGCGTTGTCGTCACCGCCGCGCCGCGGCAGCGGTTATTGGCCGTCCAGACCGCGGCAGTATCAAGTCCCGACAGAACGACACCGAACTCGGCAAATCCGGCCACCGGGCCGCCGTTCCAGGGCACGATGGGATCGGCTGTTCCGTGAATGATCAGCGCCGGCACCGGTCGCGACGGTTTGCAGACTCTGGCCAATTTTTCCGGCAATGTGCCGGCCACCGTGACGAGGCCGGCGATCCGATCTGCATGTTCGCAGGCCAGGCGCTGCGCCATCATTCCACCGTTGGAAATCCCCGCGATAAAGATGCGTTTCTTGTCGATCAACGATTCCGCCGCCAGTTTGTCGGCAATCGCCAGTAAAAATCCGACATCGTCCGCCGTCCCGTCTTGTTCGTTCCAACGGCGCTCCAGAGCGTCAGGATAGACCACGACGAACTTTTCCTTGTCGGCGATCCTTTCAAACCCATGCTGCGTTATGGCAATCATGTCCTCGCCGCTGCCGGCGCTGCCATGCAGGACGAACACCAAGGGAACCGCCGCATTGGCGGAAATTCCGGCCGGAAGATAGGTCCAATAGGTCCGCCGCTCATTGCCGTGGCTGAGTTGCGCAGCTGACAGCCCGCTCGGCGCAGCGCCGACCTGACGGACTTGTAGCAACAGCAGTAACAACAGGACTAGAATGGACACTTTGCGCATTTTGTTTCAGCCCCCTTCCCTGGTGTAGCGGATCCAAACCGCGGTCATGACCCGGACCGGCTTTTTCCCCTGTGGCTGCCATGCCGGCTCGAACCGCCAGCGCGCCACATTTTCCCGGGCGGCGTCATCCAACACTCTCACTCCGCTGGACCGACTGACGCTGATTTTGCCAACCCGGCCGTTTTCCATCACTTCCACCAACAGCAATACTTCTCGTGTCTCATCGATTGTCAGGGCATCTGGCGGCAAAAGAAGGGGCGGCCGTTCTTTGAGGCGCGGCGGCACCAATGCATAGCCCGTGGAATCGCCGAAACCCGGCAGATTGGATTCGCCCTGCGCCGGCGAAGATCCGCCGCCGGCAATATCCTGTCGCCCTGTTGCCGAAATTGGCGGTTTTGAACCCTGCGCAGCGCCCCTCGCCTGATCAGGGATGGCTGAACCCGTCGATCCCGCCGTCGTCGACCTGACTCCCACATCGCTGGATTTTTTCCGCGACGCAGCCGGTGAAGATTCCAGCTTATTCCCGCCGGCGGAAGCCTCGGTCTTTTCTGTCGTCCGGATAGAACCAGAACCCGTCGCAGTCGCTTCCTTTGGCCTGTCCGGAATCTGTCCATTACTCGGCGCCGCCCACGTCCACTCCACGTCCACTGCCGCCGGCGGAGTTTCGCCGAGATTCGGCCAGCCCAGGAAAAAGCAGAAGATCACCGCATGAAAAAGCAATGAACCGCCAACCGAAATCCAGAATTCCCGCCGCGCCGAATAGGGTCGCCTCACGGAACGGCCTCCACGGCAACCGTCAAACGCTGGACACCCAGACGGCGCAACTGGTTCAGAACATCCACCACCTGACCATAGGCGGCACGGCGATCCGCCCGGAGCACAAACCGCGAATCCCTGTCCCGACGGAGTTCCGTTTCGATCCTGGCCGCCAGATCGTTCAGATTGACGGCCTCTTCGTTGAACCGCAGACTGCCGTCCGCCATTACCGTGACGGGGAAAGTCCGATGCATGTCCAGTTCGGCGGTGGAAGCCGCAGGCAAAGTTACCGGCAAAACCTTCTGCTCCACCATAAACATGGTACTCATCATAAAAAACACCAGCAGAAAAAAAATGATATCAATCATCGGGATGATCATTAAACGCGGATTCTCGACGGCCCGACGCTCCCGGAATTTCATGGCGCTTTCTCCGCCAGTGCCTGCAGAACCATGGCGGCGGTTTCTTCGGCATCGTTCAGGATACTATCCAGCCGGTTTCGGAAATAGGCCAGGAAAATCAGCGACAATACCGCCACGCACAACCCGGCGGCCGTAGCCACCAGCGCCTCGCCGACGCCGCCGGTGATGGCGAAGGGTTGACCCGAGCGCAGGTTCAGTACGCTAAACGACCGGATCATGCCGATAACGGTTCCCAACAGCCCCAACAGCGGCGCCAGTGTCACCATCAGGTTCATCAGATCGAGGCGTTGGCGCAAGCGGGCGGCCCCGCGATTCGCCGCCCCCTCCATGGCGAGTTCCGCCGCCCGGCTGCCGCTTTTCGTTTGGCTCAGGCCGGCCGCGGCGATTTGCGCCGCAAAATTGTCATACTGCCGCGTCGCCGCCAAAGCCGTCTCCCAATCGCCAACCAGCAAAGACGCTTCCAGACGTTCCCGCATGGCGGCGGTTCCGGCGGTTGCGCGGCGATACACCCGAAACCGTTCCACTGCCACCGCTACTGCCAACACGGAACCGATCAATAAAAAGGGCATGACAAACCCGCCCTTTTCAAATAAACGCCAAAACTCCTGCCATGCTTCCATCATGGTTTCCCGCCTTTCCTAGCGGCTTGCCGCCGCCTCCGAAAAATACTGCCATACCGCAAAATCCTGACAGCCATAGGTCGTCACACGCCCGCGGATCATGGCCTGGCCGTCACCGATCACCAGTCTGCCTTCCAGATCGACCATGCGATAACTCGGATCAGCCGGTTGATCCAGCCAGCGACCCTGCTTAAGAAGCAACCCGCCGGCGCCATCCAGGGTTCCCGTCATCCGGAATGAACCGGCAGGAACTTCAGGGTTATCCGGATCGGCCGAAAAAACGAAATCCGCTTCCAACTGGCGCGGATCGCTTCCCCGCAGCGGACGCAACGTCAGTTGCAAGCGGGTCAGGCCCTGGTTGCACACATACGATCCATACCAGGGTGCGGCCAGCAGCAGTTGCAGCCGGTCTGCGGAAGCCGCCTCCGACTTCCCGACAAATCCGAGTGAAGTAACCAACACCGCCAGCAAAAAACACCGCCAAAAATACCCGTTCATTTTTTCGCCTCCCGCGTCTCGGCGTCCGATTGCCAAGTCCGGTGTCAACCCCGGTGCAAAAGTTACACATAACTTCCTTTCTTGACAGTCTTGCCTCCAAAAAGAGCCCGCTGCCGGACAGCGGGCCCCTGAAAAACGGTTCTTACTTTCGCGTCGGCACGATTTCCAGCCAGTATCCGTCGGGATCGGCAATGAAATAAATCCCCATCATTTTGTTTTCATAGCAGATGCAACCCATCTTCTTATGCAACTCATAAGCCGCATCGAAATCGTCAACCCGAAATGCCAGGTGAAATTCGTTTTCGCCCAGATTGTACGGCTCTTTGCGGTCCTTCAGCCAAGTCAGTTCCAGACTGTGGGCTGTCTTCCCATCGCCGAGATACACCAGCGTAAAATCCGGTTTCTCGATGCGCCGGACTTCCCTAAGATTCAATGACTCTTTGTAAAATGCCAGACTCTTTTCCAGATCCAGTACATTAAAATTGTTATGGGCAAAACTAAACTCCATTTTCAAACCCTCCTATCCATTTTGTCCGCCGGCCAGACCATGCCCCGGACGGTTCTGCTTTTCATGACATCTATATCTTATCGCATTTCATCCCATTCCTCCAGTACCTTGCCCAACCGCGCTGATTCCCCGCTCCTTGCTTGATTGTCCATTTGAAAAGTACTATTGCTTTTTGGCAAGCAATATTGTAGAATTATACAAGAAAATAGTTCAGAGAGCAATGGCGCTCGGATTTTAAGAAAGTCCGGGTGTTTTTCTTTTTGCGATTTTCGCACTGCAGAGCTTTATACAGCCGGAACCTGGTTGACATTTCCGTTCCCGGGAGTAATATGGTACACAGGCATCTTGCTCCCGGAGGTCTTTCATGAGTCGGATCACAACTCTTTCATTAGGTTTTTCCAATGCAACCCTGGTTCAGGAAACCGGCGCCATTTTAGTCGATACCGGCGCCCCTGCCACCGTTGAAACATACCGGCGATTCTTCGCCAAATGCCGGATTGATCCCCAGGACATCCAGCTCATCGTAATCACACATGGCCATACCGACCACTTTGCCCATGCCCACGAGTTGCGGGAACTGACCGGCGCCCCCGTTTTGTGCCACAGGCAAGCGTTATCCGCTTTGCGAACCGGAAAAAATCCGCCGGTTCATCCGCGAAATGAACTGGGTGAAAGCGTTCTCCGAATGATCGCGGGCAAAGAGCCGACCGTGTCACAGCCACTTGAACCAGACATCCTCATTGACGCCGAATACGATCTCTCCTTTTACGGAATCGCCGGGAAGATCATACCCACGCCCGGCCATAGCAACTGTTCCCTTTCGGTGGTATTGGATTCCGGATCCGCAATCCTCGGCGACCTGGTCGTGTCCTCCCCTTTCACCGGTCAGGCCACTATCGCTTATCTGGCGGAGCAGCCGGATGTTCTCTTCGAAAGCGTCCGCCGACTGCTTGCCGTATCCCGCACATTTTACAGCGGTCACGGCGGCCCGTTCTCCCGCGACCAGGTCGTAGCGGCGCTGCACGAAAATCAATAATTCTCACGAACGCCTTGTATATTTCGCACAATACTTTGGAGTTTTTTTGGCGATTCGAACATAGACGCCCGGAACGCATTTTGTTATGATATAAACAAATCCTCTCCTTCAACACTTCACACTTTATATCAGCAACAATAGCATCATGTATTCCCGGGTTACAGCAATGAAGCTGGCAGAAGTAATTCTGCCGCTTTTTTTATTTTAGGCTGTATGCACGCGCGCAATCGCATTTTCCCTACCTCTTATGAAAGAAAGGACGGGACAAACTGATGCTAAAACTGAAGGACCTGTGCCAGCTGGCTCCGCTGAAAACTCTAAAAGTCGTCGCCGGCGACGAAGGATTGGAACAAAACATTCACTGGGTTCATGTCGTGGAGTTGCCCGACGCCATGCATTGGACCATGGGCGGTGAGCTTCTGTTCATGACCGGAATCGGTATTCGCGACAATCTGGCCGTTCTGTCCAAGATCGTGGAAGAGTGTTCCCGTAGGCGTGTAGCGGGTCTGGTGCTCAATGTCGGCCCCTATATCCCGATGATTCCGGCCGACGTTGTCGCCTTGGCGGACAAACTGTCCTTTCCGCTGTTTGAGCTGCCCTGGGAAGTCAAGTTGGTCGAAGTCACGAAAGAAATATGCAACCACATTATGAGCCGGCAGGTGGAGGAAAAATCCGTCCAGGACATCGTCGAAAACATACTCTACGGCGATTGCGCCGATCCGGAAGTGTTGTCGAACCGGGCCGCGCTATACGATTACAATCTCCACAAACCCCACCGGGTATTTATTGTCCAGTACCGCCGCGAAGCGTTGGCCAATATCGCCAACCTGGACACGGAACAAAAAGCGCTGGAGGACAAGCTGAAGATTCAGCAGATCGTCCACGACGCTTTCCGCCACGCCGGGAAACGGGTTTTGTCCACCACCCGTTCCGACCGCATGGTGCTGTTGATCCCAGCCGATGGCGGCATGCAGGAAACGCAACGCATCGAATCGATCGCGCAGACAATTTTACAATCCGCCCACGAGTCGGCATTGAATATCCAGGCCTATATTGGCTGGGGCAGTTCCTTCGAACAGCTCCGTGACGCAAAGGCGAGCATGGATCAGGCGGAACTGGCTTTGAAAGTCGCCATGACATCCGGGAAAAAGCACTACTTCGCCTATGAATCGCTAGGCTTCTATAAAGTACTGTTCAATGTTTCCAACCGTCGCGAGTTGGAAAGGTTCCGTTCGGAAGTTCTTGCTCCGCTCAATGAATACGATCAGCGCCACAAAGGCGAGTTGCTTCCCACCCTGACAGCTTTTCTGGAAGATACGGAAAATCTGGCCCTGGTGGCGGAAAAGTTGCATATCCACCGCAATACACTGCGCTACCGCCTGCAAAAAGTCGAAGACTTGGCCGGTCGCAATCTCAGCGATACACAGGACCGCATGCATCTATATTTTGCGACCGTCGTTGACAAATATCTCAGCTTATAGCCCGGTCCCCGATTGAAGAAACAATACGCGCACGTACCGCAGGACCGGGGCAGCACGGCAACGATACGGAAAACTCCGGACGGCTAACGTTGGAATTATGGGAGGTTTATGAATGGCAATGGATGTATTTCAAGCACCTGGGCGAATAATATTTGGCTGGAACAGTGTGGAAAAGGTTGGCGAAGAAGCCTTGAAGTTCGGTTCCAGGGCAATGATCGTCACCGGACGCAACTCGTCCCGCGTCAATGGCTCGCTGGATGCGGTCCTCACTTCCCTGCAAGCCGCCGGTGTTGCCGCAACTCTTTTTTGCGAAGTGGATTCCGACCCTTGTGTACAGGCCATTACCGCCGGCGCCGCCCGGGCCCGGGAATGCGACGCGGATGTCATCATTGCGCTTGGCGGCGGAAGTCCGCTTGATGCCGGCAAAGCCATCGGCCTGATGGCTTTGCAAGATGGCACCATCGTCGATTACGAAAAAAGTTCGCCCCTCCGTCCCGGACTGCCGGTAATCGCCATTTCCACCACCGCCGGAACCGGCAGCGAGGTCACCAAGTTTGTTGTCATTACCGATACGGAACGAAAAATCAAAATGCTAATCAATAGTCCCTTTCTCATTCCCCAGGTTGCCATTCTCGATCCCCGGCTCACGCTCAGCATTCCTCCCACATTTACCGCCGGTCCGGGAATGGACGCCCTGACCCATGCGATTGAAGCGTTCCAGTCCAGTCTTGCCTCACCAACGACGGACATTTTTGCGCTTTCGGCCATTCGCCTGATTGGCGGCAACCTCGTCAAGGCCACTTTGAACGGCGACAATGTTTCAGCCCGAACGGCCATGCTTCTGGGGCAACTGCATGCGGGACTGGCGTTTGGCAATGCTTCCGTCGCCCTGGTCCATGCGATGTCGCGTCCGCTCGGCGCCCATTTCGGCATTCCCCATGGCCAGGCCAACGCCATATTGCTGCCGTGGGTCATGGAATACAATCGCCCTGCCTGCCCCGAAAAGTTTGTCCAGATCGCCGAAGCCCTGGGCGGCAAGGTAAGTAGTCTTCCCCTGAAAGAAGCCAGCCAGTTCGCAGTCGATGCCGTACGGGACATCTATGCCGCAACCGGTCTGCCTCTCACACTGGCGGAACTTGGCGTTTCAGACACTGCCATCCCGACTTTGGCGAGCGATGCTTCTCAAAGCGGCAGCGTGCTGTTCAACCCCCGCAAACCGACCCGTAAAGAAATCGAGCGCCTGTATCTTGCCTGCCTCACCGGGAAATAAGAAGGGAGTGCGAATCATATGACCAATCCAACCAACGTCGAAGAATTGATCGAACTGGAAAAGAAGCATCTCTGGCTTCACCTCACCAACCATAAGACTCTGGAAGCGCAGGAACCGCAGATCATGGTGTCGGGCAACGGCTGTCATATCCAAGATGCCCGGGGCAATGAATATCTGGATATGCTGTCCGGCGGCGTCTGGTGCGTCAACGTAGGCTATGGGCGGGAATCGCTGGTTCAGGCGGCAGCCGATCAACTCCGCATACTTCCCTACTATGCCGGCACGGTAGCGACGCCGCCTTATATCCATCTGGCGACCAAGCTGGCCTCTCTGTTGCCGGAATTGCCCAAAGTCTACATTTCCAACAGCGGGTCCGAAGCCAACGAAAAAGCCTTCAAAATGTCCCGGCTATACTTTGGGGTATCCGAAAACAAAAAAGACAAACATAAAATCATCTACCGCGACCGGGACTATCATGGCAGTACCCTGGCCGTACTGGCGGCCGGCGGGCAAAAGGAACGCAAGAATGGCTACGGGCCCTTCCCGGATGGATTTGTTGAAATTCCCCATGCATGTTGTTATCGCTGTCCGTTTGGCAAAGAATATCCCCATTGCGAAATCGACTGCGCCCGGGCGTTGGAAAGCACCATCATGCAAGAAAATCCGGACACCGTGGCAGCAGTAATCCTCGAACCGATCACCGCCGGCGGCGGCATTATCCCGCCGGTTCCGGAATACTTCCCAATCATCCAGGAAATTTGCAAAAAACACGAAGTTCTGCTCATCATCGACGAGGTCGTCGCTGGATTCGGCCGGACCGGCAAAATGTTCGGCCACCAACATTATGATGTCACGCCTGACATCGTGACCCTGGCCAAGGGAATTGCCAGCTCCTACATGCCGCTGTCCGCCACCATGACCACACAGAAAATCTTCGACCGGTTTCTGACCCTTCCCACCGATACCTTCGGTTATTTCCGCGACATCAGCACCTACGGTGGTTGCACCGCCGGTTGCAGCGTCGGCCTTGAGAATATCCGGATCATCGAAGAAGAACAACTCGTCGAAAACAGCGCTGTGTTGGGGCAGTACCTGATCAATCAGCTGAAACAGTTCGCGGATCATCCGATGGTCGGCGACATCCGGGGACTCGGGCTGTTCGCCGGTATCGAAATCGTCGATGACAAAGCAACCAAGGCTCCTTCTTCGGAAAGCACGCTGGCGGCGATTGTCGCCGATGTCAAAAAGCAAGGCATCCTGATGGGTCGCATGGGCCGCAGCGTTCCCGGCCTGAACAATGTGCTGACGCTAGCGCCGGCCCTGATCGTAACCAAAGCGGAAATCGACGCCACCATCAAGGCCATCGGCGTTGCCCTGGGAAAATTGAAGCCGACAAAATAATCCTGTTACAAAAAGCAAGGACGACGGAGTAGTTCAAAACTACTTCGTCGTCCTTGCTTTTTGTTCAGGTATTCTTGCACAGGGGCGCCTTTTCCCGCTTGGCCTCCCTAATCGAGCACGAAGGCGTCTTGGGGTAACCGGCCCATCTCCAGAAAAATGGCAGCATTCCCGGCGATCGCCTTTTCCATGTAATCGGTTCGCACCTTGTCAATCGGCCGGTGACAGTAAAATTCCTGCATCGGCGAATAGCCGATGGCCGGTTTCTTGTCCCGGCCGCATACGACGGACAAGTCCGTGCCGAAATCCCAATAGCCATATTTGACCGGTTGACCCAAGTCGGCCAGCCCGGTTGCCGCCGCCTGGACAAACAAATGCTCCGGCGCTATTTTCCAGGGCTGTTTCACGTTTGGCAGCGTGGCGGTTTTCCCCGTATAGGAAGTCCGCTGCACCGCCGCGATTTCGACTTTCGCCCGGAATTCCGGATCTTTCGCCGCCAGGTCATCAATAATCCTCTGGATTTGTTGGACGCAGCTTTCCGCGGTTTCTCCCGGCGCCATCCGCCGGTCGTAAGTGATCTGGCAGCGGTCCGGCACGATACATAAGGCGCCTGGTGTACAACCGACAATTGTCAGGGCAATGCTGGAGCGCCCCAGTTGCTCATCCTCCACCGCCTCTGCTTTGACTACTTGCTCCACGCGATCAATGAATGCCGTGGCCTTGTTCACCGCGTTGATTCCCAACCAGGGCGCGCTGCCGTGGCTGGTCACGCCTTCAATGGTTACCTTCAGTTCGACCCGGCCGCGATGGCCGAGATACAGTTTCAGCGAAGTGGCCTCACAGGATACCACCCCGTCATAGTGCAGCCCCCGCGCCGGCAGCGTTTCGTCAATCAGCCCGATCATGCCGAGCTGCTCGGCGGTTTCTTCCAATACGACGCCGGTAAACATGAAGTTGCCGGAAATTTTGCGGCCCTGTTCGCGCAACTGGCGCAACAAAGCACCGGCGTAAATCTGGCAGGCGCCGCCGCCTTTCACATCCGCCGCGGCCCGGCCATGGATCACTTCCGCCATTTCCGTTCCCGTCCGATCCTGATTATCCATTTCCGCGACATCGACCGCCGCGCCATAAGGATCATACCCGAGCCACTCGGCGGGGTCGCCCGGATCCACATGATCCAGGTGTGCATTATACATGAGGGTTGGGCCGGGTTCATTGCCCCGGATGATGCCGATTACATTTCCCCAGGCATCACGAAACACATCATCATAACCGAGTTTTTGCATTTCCGCCAGGTATAAATCCGCTACGCCTTTTTCTTCGCCCGGCAAAGCCGGCACCCGGATCAGGCGGCGGCAAAAATCGACAGCCGCCGGTTTCAGTCGGGCGGCTATTTCGTTCAATTCATTCTCCATAACGATTCCTCCGTTACTTTTCCTGCTTTGGTTTCGGTGCGAGCGAGAAAACCGACGCCGGCGCCAAATCTTCGGGAAATTGCCTGGAAACTTCCCGGACTGTCGCCAGCAATCCCGCCAATTCGACTGCATAGCGGGGCAGATGTTCCTCGACCGCGTCATTCATTGTGCGGCCGCAGATCTCGGTTGTCACGCTGCGCAATGTACTTATTTCCATAATTCGCACCTCTTCTCGCCGATTTCCGGATGGGCCTGCTCATACGCATAAGCGACCTGAAAAACCTTGCTTTCCGCAAACGGGCTTCCCTGAATCTGAAAGCCGATTGGCAAACCGTCCCGGCTGAAGCCACAGGGCAGCGAGAGGACCGGATAGCCGTTGAAATCAGCCAAAGAAGTCAAATACATCAGAACGGGATGAACCCGGGGATTCACGGCCTCCCCGCCAAACGGCGCCGTAGGTTCTCCCACCGGAAATGCCGTCATAATCACAGTCGGCGACAGGAACACATCGATCTCCTGATACAGCTCCGCCCAGAGCCGACGGTCCTGCTGCCGCAGTCGCTGGGCATTCACATACGCCGACGCCGGAATATATTGACCTTTTTCGAGGCGATA
>CAZRQI010000008.1:4218-6025 GCA_964602025.1 uncultured Veillonellaceae bacterium | reverse complement strand
CCAGTCCCGCGGTATAATCCTCGGCCGGAACGGCTGCGGAACCGACGTCCGCCGCATCATAACCGGCCATTGCCGTCAACGCCGCCGCCGCATCCCAGACGGACCGGGCAATCGGTCCTGTATGATCCATCGACCAGCTGAGCGGAATGACTCCCCGCTTGCTGACTCTTCCGTACGTAGGTTTGATTCCGACCACGCCGCAGAAAGACGCCGGAATCCGGATCGATCCGCCGGTATCGGTGCCCAGGGAAAACATTGAACTCCCTGCCGCCACCGACGCCGCGGAACCGCCGCTTGAACCGCCGGTAATCATTCGGGGATTCCAGGGGTTGCGGCAGGGACCGAAACAATCATTTTCGCTGGTCGTGCCATACGCGAATTCATGCAGATTGTTCTTGCCGACCAAAATGGCTCCGGCTGCCGCCATGGAATCAATCACAGCGGCGCTGGTCGCCGGAATATTGTCCGCCAGGACCGCCGAACCGGCGGTTGTCCGCACCCCCGCGGTCATATACAGGTCTTTTGCGGAATAAGGGATGCCATGCAAAGGTCCCCGGTAGCATCCCTGCCGGATTTGCGTCTCCGCTTCTTTCGCCGCCTGGAGAGCCGCCTCGGCGGTCACGGTGATATAAGCGTTGATCAACGGTTCCGTCTGCTCGATCCGCTGCAGACATTCCCGGGTGAGTTCGACCGGCGAAACCTGTTTGCTTCGCAATAACGGCGCCAGCTCCCGGATTGTTTTTTGCATGAGGGACATCTCATCGGCTCCTTTCACGGGTTCTGTCCTGATTTTAATTATACCGTAAGATAGCGAAGAATAATCTCGTCGGATAGCGTTTCCATCGCGCCGCCAGCGACAATTTCCCCTTTTTGAATGATCAGGAAGCGGTCGGCCAGGCGACGGGCAAATTTCAGGTTCTGTTCCACGATAACAATCGGAATCTGCAGGGTTTTATGGATGCGTTTCAGGATATTGCCGATTTCCGCCACCACATTGGGTTGGATTCCTTCCGTCGGTTCGTCAAGCAGCAAGGCCTTCGGATGGCTCATCAAAGCGCGGGCAATCGCCAGTTGCTGCTGCTGCCCCCCGGACAGCACACCGCCCTTGCGATGCAGGTGTTCCGGCAAAATCGGGAAATAGTCGAAAACCTCCGCCATCCGTTCCCGGACTGCCTTGGTATGGGCCAACGCTCCCAGTTCCAGATTTTCTTGCACGGTAAGGTTCGGAATGATTTCCCGGCCTTGCGGTACGTAGGAAATCCCGTTGCAGGCCCGCTCATAGGCTTTCATGGCGGTAAGATTCCGGTCACCCAGCCGGAGAGTTCCCGTCTGCATTGGCAACAACCCGATCATACTTTTCAGCAGCGTCGTTTTCCCCACGCCATTGCGGCCGAGGATCGCCAACTTTTCCGAAGAATCGACGGCAAACGACACGTTGTTCACGATCCGGCTTTTGCCGTAACTGACGGAAACCGCATTCACTTCCAACATATCAGGCCACCTCCCCGGCGTCGTCTTTCAAATAAACCTGAACAACTTTCGGGTTTCGTTTCACTTCAGCAAAATTCCCTTCCGCTAAAACCCGCCCCTGATGCAGCACTGTGACCGTTTCGGCGATCTGCTCCACAAAATCGATATCATGTTCCACGACAATGACCGTTTTGTCCTTCATCATGGTCTTGATCATTTCACCGGTCTTGTAGGTTTCATCGGCCGTCATTCCCGCAGTGGGTTCATCCAGTGTAATCAGGCGCGGTTTCTGGGCGATGACCATTCCCATCTCCAGCCACTGGCGTTCCCCATGCGA
>CAZRQI010000008.1:2731-4118 GCA_964602025.1 uncultured Veillonellaceae bacterium | reverse complement strand
TCCACGGCCAAAAAACCGCTGAAGCTGACGCTGACCTCATGAAGTTCCAAAAAAGCCATGCTTCACACCTTCCCTTTCGCTGTCGCAAAATCGCCGGCCGCCAATCCCAGTTCGTCTTCGTCAACAACTTCTCCACTGAGCTGACGCTCGACTTTCCGTGAATACTGCCAGTCAAGAAGCGTGCCGATAATCCCTTTCGGAAAAAACATGACCATGGCCAGCATTGCGACTCCCAGCACCAATAGCCAGGCGTTTTCAAAATGCTCGGACAGCAAGCTTTCCATCCAGGTCACAATAAACGTTCCCACCATGGCGCCCGTCAAATTCCCGCGACCGCCAACCGCCAGCCAAACCAGTACGGATGTGGAAAAAACAACCCCGATGTTGCCGGGGGAAACGAACGAATGCACCGGAATGTAGAGCATCCCGGCCAATCCGGCCATCATGCCGGAAATCACAAAAATCGTCAGTTTGAATGCAGCCGGATTGAAACCGAGGAACTGCAGCCGACTTTCATTCTCGCGCACCGACCGCAGAATCATGCCAAACCGGCTGTTGGTCAACCAGCGGCTGAACAAATAGGCCAGCACTCCCACCGCCAGAATCACATAATACTGCTCAATGATCGACAACAGTTCGCCGCCGGCGCTCATGGGCGGCAAGCCGCTGATGCCATTGGCGCCGCCGGTATATTTTTGTTGATTGGTGAAAAACATTTCAATCAGGGAGGCCAGCGACAACGTAATAATGTTGAAGAATACGCCTTTCACCCTGCTGCGGAAAATAAAAAATCCCAGGAGGCCGGCCACCGCTCCCGGCACAATCATCCCCATCAAAATCGCCACCGGCGTATTATGCAGAATCTGCATGAACCAGGGAATCTCCGTCACGCCAAATCCGGCCATAAATGCCGGAATGCCATCCCGGGTGGCATACGACAGAGCCAGCACGTAACCGCCCAACCCGAAGAAAATCGCCTGCCCCAAATTCATCAAGCCCGCGCTTCCCCACAAGATATCCAGGGAGAGTGCAAAAACAATGTAAACAATGCATTTGCTCATCATTTCGACCCGGAATAGGGATCCGACCAAAGGGAATGCTACGAGAAAAACTAGCAACAGGATATCGATATATTTTTCCCAACCCAGATTTTTTGCCAATTTCATCATGCCGCTCACCTCTTTTCCGTTGTGAACAAGCCTTCCGGCTTAAATCGGATTAACGCGATAATGATCAAAAACACCAAAACTTTGGCCGTGATCTCACTCATATAGCCCGCCATCAGCGTGACCGATTCGCTGATCACCGTGGAACTGGCCGCAGTGCCGACAATGGAAGTCACGCCGCCCAGAACAACCGTCAGCAATCCATCCACAAGATAATACGC
>CAZRQI010000008.1:0-2631 GCA_964602025.1 uncultured Veillonellaceae bacterium | reverse complement strand
CCGACAAATTTGTCTTCCGGGCCAAAAAACATCCGCACTGTTTGTTGCAGGATAATGGAAAGGGCAAAGGTCGCCAGCATGGTTTCCGCCACTTTTCCGTATAAATGCTTAATGATCGTCGTTTCGATCAAAGCGCCGAATAACGCTGTCGTCAAAAACGCCAGCAGCATCGCCAGAAAAAAGGGCAATTGGAAAACGGTCGTCACAAAATACGTCACATACGCACCGATCATGATAAACTCGCCGTGGGCCATGTTGACCACATCCATCAATCCGAAAATGATCACCAATCCCAAGGCCGTGATAAACAGCATGGCCGAAACGCTGAGTCCGTTGATTCCCTGTGAAATGAAAAGTTCCATTCGCCAGCGCTCCTTTCTTCCCCCTTAAAGTCCCGGATGAAAAAAACGCGCCTGCCCAAGCCGCATTTCCGGCATTGGCAGGCGCACTTCATTGTGGCGTTCCCTGTTGAATGTTTTCTTTTGCGAACCGAACGGCTCTTTCTTTTATAATTCCGGTTTTACCAACTGCTTCGAACCGTAAACGATCTCAAAAGTTCCGTCCGGCTTCACTTTGCCGATGAAAGACTGGAGCCAGGTATGGTTGTTGGTTTCATCCACTTTGATTTTTCCTTGCGGCGAATTGATTTCCAACCCCTTGAACGCTTTGATCAAAGTGGGGCCGTCATAGGCAGTGGTTTTTTCCAGGGCCTTTGCCAAGAGATAAACTCCATGGTACGCGCCTTCGGCCAGATTGGTAACGGTGGTATTATCTTGGAACTTGCTGTTATAGGCGCTCACAAACTTTTTGCTTTCCGGCGAATCGATCACCTGGAAATAATCAAAAGAACTGTAATGCCCAGCGGCTGCGGCGGCGCCGATTCCTTTGATGGTTGCTTCATGCGTCGCTATGGAACAGATCGGGATATCTTTGGACAAAATTCCGTACTGTTGGTATTGCTTGTAGAACGGCACTACACTGTCGCCGGCTACCGCCGAGAAGACCACGTCCGGTTTGGCCTGCTTGATTTTGTTGATTAGCGAGGAAAATTCCGTGTGCCCCAGCGGGACAAATTCTTCGCCGACAACCTGGCCGCCCGCTTTCTCCAACATGGCTTTGGCCTTCTTGACGCTGGTCACGCCGAATACATAATCTGATCCGACAAAGAAAACCTTCTTGCCCAGATTTTTTACGATCCAGGGAATAAAATCCGCGCTCTGCTGGCTCGGAACCGAGTTGGTATAGATCACGTTCGGTGAAGGTTTTTCCCCTTCATAATACGTATTGTAAATCAGTACGGATTTATTGCGTTCCACGTCCGGGATGACCGCCAACCGCGTTGCGGACGAATTGGTGCCGACCGTCGCCACAACCTTGTCCTGCAAAATGAGTTTTTTGATTTTTTCCGTGGCTTTCGCCGGATCCGAAGCATAGTCTTCATACACGGGAATCAGCTTCTTGCCTTTAATCCCGCCAGCGGCATTAATCTCGTCAATCGCCAGTTTCGCAGCGTTAAGCATCGGTTTTTCCGAAATGGAAAAGGGCCCGGTGGTCGAATACAGCACACCGATTTTGATTCCTTCCGATGCTGCGTCAGCGCCCGCTTTGGCCGGAGCCTTGTCAGACTTGCCGCACCCAACCAGCAGGGACATCGCCAACCCGATCGCCATAAGGGAAATCAACCATTTCTTGTGCAGTTTCATTTGTCTTCCTCCTTACTTGATTGCCCGGCAACAAAACAAAAAAGACTCTGCTCCACCGAGCAAAGCCTCATCGCTTCTGCCTTACAGGCCCCTGTTGATTTTTCTAGATTATAGCATTCCTATTTTACGAATACAATGGCGAATAAGTTAAAACTAATTGTGCGGCAGCACAAGCAACGGTTTTTTACCAGACATAGTTCACGGCCAGGTTCGCCTGAATCCCTTTTTCACCGCCAAACAGTTGCACCGCTTCCGCCTGCAGACTGAAATTTCTCCCGAGTCGCAAGTTCGTGCCGAGAGCGATCGAAATAGCGCCTTTTTTCATTTCACTCCGAGCCAAGTCGCCCGCAACGTCAACTTCATTCCGGGCTAAAAACTCCCGACTGTAACTGGCTCTCGCCCAATAGCAGGACGTTTGGTCCGGCGTCTTTCCCACGGTTCGCCTCGCTTCCAGACCCAGGCGCCCCCACAGGGAATTCCCTTTTTTCAACGATACACTCGCGCCCAGATTGTCCCGAAAATCGCCCTGATGAACGTGAGTGAAAGAGAGCTGAAGTTGCGGTTCCAGCTGCCAGCCATTTTTTTGCCGGAATGACACTCCGTTTTCCAACGTGAGCATGGTGACCGTGCCGTTATAATTCTGGGTCAGACCGGCGCCGGCGATTTCGCCCGGCACGGCGTTGCGAAAGTTGACTCCGCCGTGGAGCAATGACCACTGGCCATACCACGCGCGGGAACTTTCCGGCCGATTCACAACCAAACCATAAATTCCGCCGACCGTTGTTGTCGTTTTGTTTTCTACGTTGCCGCTTCCGTACTCGCTGATTCCGTATTTTTGATTATTTTGGCTTTGTCCCACCATAACGCCAAAATACGATTTCAGGTTGGTTCCCGGAGCTTGACCGCCGGTCATTCGCTGCCAACCCAG
>CAZRQI010000007.1:17797-34537 GCA_964602025.1 uncultured Veillonellaceae bacterium | reverse complement strand
TCGTGTTGCATCGCGGCGAGAATCGCGCCGGCGGCAAAGGAGAAAGCCCCGATCACGGCGGCGATGTTCGACAGCCAGGTATTGATAAAGAGGGGCGAAAACCGCAAAAACAAGTACGCGCCGATGCTGACCGACGTACAGGACTGCAACAGGGCGCAAACCGGGGCTGGGATGTGCAACGACGCCGTGAGAACGCGCTGGAATGGAAACAGTCCCGAATAAACCACTCCTGCCGCCACCAGACAGGTCAACGTCGGCGCCAGTAAAGCCGCATCCTTGAATTGCAACAAATCGGTAATGGACAGGGTACGGGCGGGTTCGGGCAAGAACACGATCCCGACAAACACCGCCGCACCGGCGACCGAAGTGGCTCGCACAAAGCTCCGGGCATTCCGCAGCGCCTGTTTCGTCCGTTCCTGCCCAATCAGCGCCGCTGCGCAGACGGTGGCCGTCTGACAGAAGAATAGCAGCCAAAGCAATCGATTCGCCAGAACAATGCCATGAATTGATCCCAGCAATAATAGCGCCGCAACAAAAAACAAGGAGGAGTTCCTGCCTTTGGCAGAACGGCGAGGTTTCGCCGCTTCCGGCGGATCCGCCGCACAAATCAGCAGCATAGCTCCCACGCCATCGGCCAGAAATAACAGTAACCCCGACAAATGGTCCAGCACGAAAGCTTCTGAACCGCCTTGCCCGGCGGGAAGGGTCAATAACCACCCCAATAGCGCAGCTTGAACCAGGGTCAGACCAATTAACCACCGATCACCCCAACGCCAGCCAACATAGCCGATCCCGAACAGCAAGACACCATTTCCCAATGGCAAAAAATGTCCCAACAGCATCGAAAAGGTTCCCACAGGACGGTAAGTTCCCTGCCCCAGCACGAGAACCCAGGCAGCGGTTAATAGAAACACGCCGCCCACAAAAAAAACAGCGAACCGACGAAGGTGGCTGCTTTTATTCAGCAAAAAAAACACAGCGGCCAAGACCGGAACCAGGAACTGGCTTGCCAGATAGTGCGAAAACAAAATGACTCCTCCAATAATCGCGACGGCCGAAGCATTGATCCAATGGCGCAATCACATTTTAATCTGTATATATTGGATACCCAAACAGAAAATCCTGCCCCAAAACGGCTGCCGGTTGCGAAAACTTTCCGTATCAGGTAAAATATTAAGCATTGATAGTGAAACTTTTCACAGCATATTGAGGTGAAAAAACTATGGTTACCATCTCGGTTTGTCTTGGCAGCGCCTGTCATCTGAAAGGGGCCAATGGCGTCCTGGACGCTTTTCTGGCTCTTATCGAACGCCATCAGCTTGAAGCCCGGGTTCAGATGGCCGGCAACTTCTGTCAGGGTCGTTGTACGGAGGGCGTTGTGGTTCAGATCGATGATCTGCTATTAACGCAGGTAACCAAAGACCAGGTTTTTGAGCTGTTCACAAAATACGTGCTGAACGGAGAAAACGGATGAAACAGGTAATCACTACCCAAAAAGTCAACTGTCAGGACTGCCACCGCTGCGTCCGTTCCTGCCCGGTCAAGGCGATCGGCATTGAAAGCGGTCACGCCAGCGTGGTTCTGGATAAATGTATTCTGTGCGGCAAATGTGTGGTGGAATGCCCGCAACAGGCCAAACAGGTCGAAAATCAGCTCGAAATTGTCAAAAACGCGTTGGCGGATGGAAAAAAGGTCGCTTTCAGTATTGCGCCATCTTTTGTTACCGCTTTTGACGACTTGTCGTTCGGGCAACTCCGAACCCTGTTGAAACGCTTTGGCGCCTGCGCCGTCGAAGAAACCGCCGTCGGCGCCGCCGCCGTATCCGAAATCTACTCCGCCTTGCTGGCAACCGCCGATTATTCGGTCATTTCCTGTTGTTGCCCGGTAGTAACCCGCTTGGTAGAAAAATATTATCCTAATCTCACCCGCAATTTAGCGCCGGTGGTATCGCCGATGATCGCTCACGGCCGTATCCTGAAAGAAAAATTGGGCACGGAAGTGTTCGTTGTGTTCATCGGCCCCTGTATCGCCAAAATCGCCGAAGGCCGCGATGCCGATCTCGTCGGCTCCATTGATGCCGTACTCACTTTTGAACATCTCCAGCAATGGCTCGCCAGTGTCGACATTCGTCAAGACTCCATCCCCGAAGACAACGCTGCGCTCGACACACCGGGGCCTTCCCGCTTCTTCCCCATCACCGGCGGAATATTGAAAAGCTTTACCGAGCATGACGAAACCGATACCGATGTCATAACCGTCCATGGCCTTCAAAACTGTATGGAGGTGTTTGAATGCATGAGCAATTGGGAGATATCCCCCCGGTTTGTGGAAGCTCTCGCCTGTGACGGCGGTTGCATCGGCGGGCCCGGAATTCCCGTGAATGACGGCACACCGGTCAAACGGACCAAGGTCGTGAATTTTGCCCGTCAGACCACCGACAGTCTCTTGAATTTTACGATGCTTCCCGAAGCCTTATCGCGCCACCACACCCCTGCGCCGATCCTATCCATGGAACCCAGTGAAATCGAAATTCGGGAGATCCTTGCCAAAACCGCGAAGTTCAACAAAGCGGATGAAAAAAACTGCGGCGCCTGCGGTTACAGCACATGCCGGGAAAAAGCCATCGCCGTCTGGCAGGGGTTGGCGGAAGTCGACATGTGCATCCCCTACATGAAATCGAAAGCCGAATCGTTCTCGAACATGGTCATGGACAATTCCCTCAACGCCATCATTGTGGTCGATGCAAACATGATCATCCAGGAATTCAACCCGGCTTCGGAAAAGATGTTCGGGCATCGCGTCGATTTGGTTAAAGGAACCAGTCTGGCACGAATCATGGACTGCTCAGATTTGATGTACGCGGTCGAAACCCAGGAAAAACTGGCGGCCCGTCGGGTTGAATATCCGGAACGTTCGTTGATCACGGAACAGATGATTTTGCCCATCCGCGAACATAAAATGGTCATTTTGATCATTACGGACATCAGCGAACGGGAAAAGCAGAACCGGGAACTTCAGAAAGTGAAGCTGGAAACGATCGACAAAGCCGCGGAAATCATTAATCGTCAAATGCATGTGGCGCAGGAGATTGCCGGGTTGCTTGGCGAGACCACCGGCGAAACCAAGGCCGCCTTGCTTGACCTGGTGGGACTGCTGAAAGAACGGGACGCGTGAACATGACGCTGCATGCCGAAGTAAATGTTGCCCAACTCTGCAAAAACGGCGAAGAGCTCTGTGGCGATAATGTCCAGGTTACCCGAACCGCCGATTCGGTCATCGTGGTCGTATCGGACGGGCTGGGCAGCGGAGTCAAAGCAAACATTCTGGCCACGCTGACCACCAAGATCGCCTCTTCCATGCTGGCGCGCGGCGCCGACCTGGATGATGTCGTGGAAACCATTGCGCAAACCCTGCCGGTTTGTCGGGAACGCAAAATCGCCTATTCCACGCTTCAGATTCTCCGGATTGATCAGGAAGGCAACGCCACGCTGGTGGAGTTTGACAGTCCCCGCACGTTATTGTCCCGCGCTGGACATGTAATGCCATTTCCGGCGCAATCCAAGACCATTGGCGGTAAAACCGTTCTTGCCGGACAGTTTGAACTTTGTGAAAATGACTGGATCGTTCTGGTCAGCGACGGGGTAATTCATGCCGGAATCGGCGGCCTGCTGCCGTTGGGACTAGGCTGGAACGGTATCGCCGACCGGTTCTCGGAAGACGTGATGAAAGCCAAAGACACTGCCGACCTTTGCAGTTCGCTGATCAATTGTTGCGAGGGCTATTATTTGGGAAAACCCGGCGACGACACCACCGTAGTCGCCGTTAAAATCCGTTGTCCACGCCGGATCAACCTGATGATGGGTCCGCCGGCTTCGCCGGACCGGGATGCGGATGTGGTCCGGAGTTTTTTGGCGGCGCCCGGGCAAAAAATCGTCTCCGGCGGCACAACCGCCACTCTTGTCAGCCGCATCCTCGGCCAACCGCTCAAGGTTTCTCTGGAGTATCACGATCCGACGATTCCGCCGATTGCCCATCTGGAAGGGATCGATCTCGTCACGGAAGGGGTTTTGACCCTTAACGCCGCCGCCGACCGGTTGCGTTCCGTTGCCGACCTCAAACGATCGACACGTCAGGACGGCGCCACTTTGGCCGCTCGTTTATTACTGGAAGGCGACCATGTTTTCATCTGGGCCGGCGGAGCGGTGAATCCCGCCCATCAGAACCCACTGCTGCCTTCAGCCATGAATATAAAAATGCAAGTCTTGGCGCGACTGCGCACCCAGCTCGAAGCTTTGGGCAAAGTCGTCCATATTGAATGGGTATAACCGCTAGAAAAACCAATTTTCGAAGGAGTGATAGACCCCCCATGGTGACTGTAGAACTCTGTATGGGCACTTCCTGCCATCTCATGGGAACGCAGGAACTGATGGATGCGTTGGACGGGCTTCCCGCCGAGCAGCGCCAGCAATTGGAAATCAAGGGTGTCACCTGTTTCCGGAATTGCGGCAAGGGACCGAACGTTCGAATCAATGGAATGTTGCTGGAAAATGCGACGCCGGATCGTCTGCTCGAAGTCTTGCAGAACAGTTTATTATAATTTTGGAGGGAAAAGCACACAGTGCCGGAAATTAACGAAATCACAAAAATCCGCCGAAGAGTCTTGACCGAAATTGCCCAAATGACATTTGAAAACCGTCTGCACACGGATGTAGCCAATATTCTGCAGTCCGTTGTCACGGAAGAAGGGCCGCGTTATCGCTGTTGCGTTCACAAAGAGCGGGCGGTATTGCAGGACCGAATCAAATCGGCGCTTAGCCAGCCCATGAATGTCAGCATGACCGAGGCGGCTACCGCCGCTCTGGAAGGAAACATCGCCGATACCCCCATCATTCAGGTACTGCCGGTGGCCTGCGATCAATGTCCCCTGGACCGGTTCATCGTCACCGATGCCTGCCGGAATTGCCTCGCGCACAGCTGTATCGCCAGCTGCCCCAAGAAAGCCATCTCCGTGGTTGCCAACCGTTCCTTCATCGACAAAACAAAATGCGTGGAATGTGGGCTATGCAAAAGATCCTGCCCCTATGGCGCGATCATAGAAATTTCAAGGCCGTGCGAACGCGCCTGCGAACTCGGCGCCATCGCCGCGGATAAAGCCCGAAAGGCTGTTATCGACTATGAAAAATGCGTAGCTTGCGGCGCCTGCAAAATTGCCTGTCCGTTTGGCGCCATTTCCGACCGTTCCATGATCGTGCAGGTCATCCAGCGCATCAAGGCGGGACAGCGGGTTTACGCCCTGCTGGCGCCGGCCTTTATTGGCCAATTTGGCGTGCAGGTCCGTCCGGGACAGGTAATGGCCGCCTTAAAAAAAGTCGGCTTCCACGAATCACTTGAGGTTTCCGTGGGCGCCGATGCCGTAGCCGTGGAAGAAGCCCGCGAATTCGTAGAACGCAGCCTGGAGTCCGGCAGCTTCATGACAACCTCCTGCTGTCCGGCTTTTGTCGGAATGGTGGAAAAGCATCTACCCAGTCTGAAAGAAAACATTTCGTCCCTGGTTTCGCCGATGGTCGCCGCCGCGATGGAAGTAAAGAAAAACGATCCCGAAGGGATCGTCGTGTTCGTCGGCCCGTGCATCGCCAAAAAGGGCGAAGCGCAAAAATACCCCGACAATGTCGATTATGTGCTGACCTTTGAAGAACTGGCCGCATTAGTGGTCGGCGGCGGCGTCAATGTAACGGAAATGACTGCCGATTCCTTCTCCTCCGCCGCGTCGAAAGACGGTAATATTTTCGCCCGGGCCGGCGGTGTCCTGCAGGCGGTGGAAAACGTCATGGGTCAATTGGCGCCGGAAGTTTCCGTCCAGGCGGAACGTTGCGAAGGGTTGGGAAACTGCAAGAAATGCCTGCAAGAAATCGAAGCCGGCAAGCGGCCGGCCAATTTCTTCGAAGGAATGGCCTGCACCGGCGGTTGCGTCGGCGGTCCCGGCGTACTGACCGATTTCCGGGTTACTACCCGGTTGGTGGATAACTTTGCCGGAGCGGCCCCAGAAAAATCAGCTGTAGCCAACCCCAAAAGCGAAGAAATCGCCAAACTCGGCCTCCACCGCTCCCATGCGGCGACCCCGACGGACTAACTAAACCAAATTGTTCAAACTTTTCCCGTCCACCACCTGATCGATAAAAGCGGTCAGGTGGTTTCGCATATCCAGTGTTGCCTCACCGGGGTACAGACGGCGATGCTTGTCCATAATCAACCGAACCACGGGCCGGGTCGGCCAGCTTGGCTCGACAAACGTGACTACGCCGATATCGCCGGTATTCAGGCGAACCGTCGTCCCAACCGGATAGAGGGCGATTTTGCTCAAAAAAACAGGCAGGATTTGCGGATCAAAATGCTAGCTGCCGGAAACCTGCATCAATTCGTAGGCCTCATGCGGCAATAGCGCCTTGCGATAAGGTCGATCCGATGTGATCGCATCGTAAACGTCCACAATGGAAACGATCCGGGAAAATTCATGAATGTCCGTTCCGGCCAAACCTCTTGGATAGCCGGTTCCGTCATACTTTTCATGATGCTGCAGGGCGACATGGATGGATGGAATGGAAAGCTGCCCGCGTTGCGCCCGTAAAATTTCAAAGCCGAACCAGGGATGTCCCCGCATCAGCACCATTTCTTCGTCCGTCAACTGATTCGGTTTTGTCAACAGTCCCTGTCCCACCTGCAGCTTGCCGACATCATGCATCAACGCTCCCACCGCCAGCTCATTCAGGCGACTTTCCGCATATCCCATCGCCGTAGCGACCAGTGTAGCCAGAATGCAAACGTCGACGGAATGGGCGAATGTGCAATCATCATGGGTCCGGATTTCCGTCAGATGAATCATGGCCTGTCGGTTGCGGATGATCTCGGCGACAATCCGCCGCGCCGATTGTTGAATCTCCGCCACAGCCAAATCCGCCCGCTTGGCGCGCAGGACATCCAGTCCCCGCTTGACGGTCTGGATACTGGATTGACGGGTTTCCTCACTGATAATCGTGGGAATTTCCACATCGCTGAAGTACGGATTGCGGACATAGATCGCATAAATCGCCAAGTCTTGCAACCGGCGGATGTAGGATTCCGTCACCTCCTGGCCGGCAGCCAGAAGCAGCGCCCCCTCCGCGCTGAACACGTTGCGGGCCGTGACCATGCCGATCTTCAATTCGGATACCAATACTCGCTGCACAGATAAAATCCTTTCGGGAATAGAATCGGCAGTATCCGGAAAAAGCACCCTCCCGATCTGCCCAGAGGAGTGAAAATCAATGAATCTCTATCTTTGGCGTCATAACCGGAAATTCCACAGTTGGAGCATGATCAACGAACCCTGTGTTCATCAGGCCCTCTATACCGATGCCATCGCGATGATCGCCGCCGAGTCGATCGAACAGGCCTTGGATCTGCTGGCGGCGACATCGGAAGGCTGGCTGATCGAAGAATTGCGAAAGCTGCCGCCGCGAGTGTTCCCGCTGAATTCTCCAGCCATACTGTTCACGGATATTCGCAGCGAATAAACACAAGCGTTACCAAGCCGGCGGATAAATCACCCGGTCGGATACGTGTTTCACATCGCTGGCGCCGGTCAGCACCATAGCGGTGCGCAATTCCGCAGCGATACGGTCCATCACCATTTTCACGCCCGCCGCGCCGCCACCGACAGCGCCGACAATCACCGGCCGACCGACCAAAACGAATTCCGCGCCAAGCGCCAGCATTTTCAGAACGTCCGTGCCGGTTCTCACGCCCCCGTCCGCCATCACGACCAATCGGCCCTGGACCGCTTTGGCTATGGCCGGCAGGACTTCCGCCGTTCCCGGGGTATGATCCATGGCCCGGCCGCCGTGATTGGAAACGACAATGGCGTCCACGCCGGCTTCGACACAAGCCAGCGCTTCGTCCACCGTCATGATTCCCTTGACGATGAAAGGGATTCGCGTATTCCTTTTGATATGTTCCAGTTCAGCAAAACTTTTCGGACCCACCGGCTGGCCCATCCGGGTCATATTGATCAGCGCGGCGGCGTCGATATCAATGCCAAAGGCCACGGCGCCCGCAAGGGCGGCTTCATTGGCCAGCTGCACGATGCGTTCCGGCTCCCGGGGCTTGATGATGGCAATGCCGCGTCCCTGTTCCGCTTTGATCGCGTCAAGTCCCCCCTGAAACACGGAAGGATTCGGCCCATCGCCCGTCATTCCCAACACGCCGGCCTGAACCGTCCCGGTCACCACTGCCGCGGCGTATTCCGCTTCGCTCAGTTCGGCTTTCATGTTCATGGCCGTTCCGCCAATCGCCGCCGCCAGAACCGGCATGCTCAAGTCCTGCCCAAACAGCGTCGAATTCATAAACGGTGCATTGACCCGGTGTACGGTCCGCAAGTTCAGCTTGATCTCGGCCAGGGCTGTAAAATTGTTGCGAAAACTCATCCCGGTTCCGACTCCGCCCATCCCGGGCACTTCGCCGGCGCAGGCAATTCCGTTGCAAACCGGACAGACCCGGCAGGCGCCATGAAAATTCTCTTTGGCCCGGGCTTTCACTTCATTCCATTCCATTTTGAACACCCCCATTGTTTTTCCGCTTACATGGCATTTATTCGACTTCGCCGCGCATCGCTACCGGGCAACCGCGACGATAGAAGGCCAAGAAAGCCATAAACCCGAGTAACAATATACCGCTCCAACGGATCGTGTGATCGATGGGTATGTGGATATGCTCCGCAAACGTATACGCGCCGGTACCGAGCAGCATAAACGTGTTCTCGGCAAAATTTTGAACGGTGGTGGCCCGGCCGGTGCCGATCGTCCGGTCTCCTAAATACTCGTTCAGTGTATTGACCGGCACGATGTACATCCCGCCGAGAATTCCCACCATAAAAATCAAGCCAACCGCCACATTCAGCGTATGAACATAACTTAAGCCCATGACGATGACACCCATGACAATGCCAAAAAATATCGCTTTACGATAAGTTCGGACCGAAACGAAACGAGGCGCCAGCAAGGCGCCAACCCCGATTCCGATTCCAATCACCGCCATCAGCAAGCTGACCGGCTTATTACCCGCCAAACCGAGTTCTTCCGGCACCCACACAAACATACCCAATCGCAAAATATTGGAAACCGTCCAGAAAAAGGCCGATCCAATCACCGAAAACCGGGTATCGACATGTTTCATGAAAAAGCCGATATCGGCGATAAAATCCCGGATCGCATTCCAGCTCGGCATGCAGCCGGTGCCGGGATTGTGCGGAATCATATAAGTGAAACAAATGGAAATCAGGTACATAACCAGCCCCAGAAGGCAGGCCAGCGGAATCGAATAATCCGACAGGAATCCACCCACCACCGCGCCGCTGAGGATGGCCGCAATCGTAGTGCCTTCCATCCAGGAATTCGCTTTCATCAATTGTTGCTCATCGGTGGTGAGAAACGGCAATATCCCATATTTGGCCGGACTGTAAATCACCGACCCCAACCCGAAGATCCCGTAGCTCAAAGCGGGATTGATGCCGAAAAAAAAGCCGACCAGACAAAAAGCCTTCACCAAATTGCCGATCAGCAATACTTTCGCCTTGGGAACAAAATCCGAAAATCCGCCGACCCAGGGCGAGGCCAGAATATAAGCGGCCAGATAAAGCCCCTGCACCAACGGCAAGTAAAAATCCGGATACCCGTCCCGCCGAATGATCGCTTGGGCAATAAATAGCAACATATTGTCCACGAAAGCGGAAAGAAACTGACCGGCCAGTAAGGCCCCCAGCGGCGAAAAAATTCTTTTCAAAGGTTCTTTCCTTTCTTAACATTGCAATCGGTGGGCCGGCGGTTTCGCAGCGGCTGTTTTATCGCCTGAAACGGTTGGGTGAAACCACTCGTAACCGGCGAAAAAAAGAAACTCCGTATGTCGTAAATCATAGCAGATGCCCCTTTGTCTGTCAAAAACGCCGCTTCGGCAACCCGCCGATTTCAACCGAAATATGATATAATTTTCTCATGAATAAATCAACGAAAGTGCTTGTCGCCATGAGCGGCGGAGTTGACAGTTCCGTCACGGCCGCTCTTCTCAAACGTCAAGGCTATGAAGTCATCGGCGCCACCATGAAATTATGGAGCGAGTCGAACGAAGAGGCTGCCGCCGAAATGGCAGAACCGGAACGGGCCTGTTGTTCCCTGTCCGCCGTGGAGGATGCCCGGCGAGTGGCCCAGATGCTGGACATTCCGCATTACGTCTTTAATTTCCAGACGGCGTTCGAGCGGGATGTCATCGACTACTTCACAGCGGATTATCTGGCCGGACGCACCCCGAACCCCTGCATTGCCTGCAACCGGCACATCAAATTTGGCGCTTTTTGGCAAAGAGCCCGGGAGCTGGGCGCCGATTTCATTGCCACGGGGCATTACGCCCGGATCGAATTTGATCCCCGTCTTCAACAGTATCGCCTGTTAAAAGGGCTGGATGAACGAAAGGACCAGTCCTACGTCCTGTATCACCTAACCCAGGAATTGCTCGCTCATTTTCTGCTGCCGCTGGGCGGCCTGACCAAACCGGAAACTCGCGAGTTGGCAGCCGAGTTTGGTTTTCTGATCGCCAATAAACCGGAAAGTCAGGAAATTTGTTTCATTCCCGATAATGACTATCGTCGATTTCTGGAAAACCGGGCGCCCGGGGCCATTACGCCGGGTCTGTTCGTTTCGGCCGATGGCCAGGTTCTCGGTCGTCACAAAGGCTTTGCCTGTTACACGGTAGGACAGCGAAAAGGCTTGGGAATCGCGCTGGGACAACCCATGTTCGTCACGGCCATTGATCCGGCCACGAATCAAGTGACATTGGGCCCGGAAGCCGCTATTTTCTCCCACCAGTTGACAGCCCGTGACGTCAACTGGATTTCGGGCGATCTGCCGACAGCTCCATTTCGTGCTTCAGCTAAAATTCGCTATAATGCCGCCGCCAGCCCGGCGGAAATCACCGCTCTGCCGGATCGACGGTTATCGGTTCGCTTTGAAGAGAAGCAACGGGCGATCACCCCGGGCCAATCGGTGGTTCTCTATGATGGAAACAGTGTAATTGGCGGCGGCGTCATCGAATAGTTGACTCGCAAAAATTGAAAGTTGTTTTCGGAGGAAAAATGTTGCAATCATCCACTGCTTTTCAGGCTAAAATCGACCGCCTTAATCAACTTCTCGCGTCCATGCAATCGGTGGCCGTAGCTTTTTCCGGCGGGACCGACAGCGCCCTGCTGGCTGCCGCCGCCTTTCGCTGTCTGGGAAACAAGGCGGTCGCCATTACCGCTTACTCGGCGACCTTGGCCATGGAGGAACAGGAAGACTCAGCCCGGATCGCCGCCGGCATCGGAATCCGCCACATCCTGCTGCCCGCCGACGAATTGGCGGAAGAAGGCTTTCGCCGCAATGGCCCAGATCGTTGCTTTCATTGCAAAAAACTGCGGTTTGGCGTCTTGGCCGATTGGGCGGCGCAAAACAATATCCCCTGGATTATTGAAGGTTCCAATGCCGATGATGTTGGTGACTTCCGGCCCGGCATGAAAGCCATCGAAGCCATGCCGAATGTCCGAAGTCCCTTGCTCGAAGCCGGTTTCACCAAAAGCGAAATCCGACTTCTGTCCCAAGAATGGGGGCTGCCGACCTGGAACAAACCCAGTGCGGCCTGCCTTGCGTCCCGGGTCGTATACGGCCAACCCATCACGCCGGAAAATCTGGGACAAATTGAACAGGCTGAACGCATCGTCCGGCAGTATGCCGCAGGCCAGGTTCGGGTCCGGCATCACGGGCTGGTCGCCCGAATTGAAGTGGAACCGTCGCAAATGGCCAAACTGATTGACGCAGACGTTGCCGCGGCGATTTCAAAGGAACTGAAAACGCTCGGTTTTCCTTATGTCACGCTGGATCTGACAGGCTACCGCATGGGCAGCCTGAACGAAGCTCTATAGTCAGTCATACGTCAAAGTCGGGAGGGAGTATCATGAGTGAAAACGAAAAATCCGGTATTTTTTCCGTCGGGGTTGGGCCCGAGCTGCCCCCGCCGCCGGTTTTCGATCCGACGCTCCGACGGGCGCCTGACCGCGGTTTTAAACTGACCCCGGCGCAAACCCGGACGGCCCTGAAGAATGCTCTTCGGTATGTTCCCGAATCGCTTCACGCAACACTGGCGCCGGAATTTTTGCAGGAATTGAAAACCCGCGGCCGGATCTATGCGTATCGTTACATGCCGGCGGAACGTCTCTCCGGCAAGCCGATCGACGAGTACAAGGGCGCTTGCCTCGAAGGCAAGGCTTTTCAAGTAATGATCGACAACAACCTGGACCCGGATGTCGCGCTCTATCCTTACGAATTGGTCACCTACGGCGAAACGGGCAGCGTCTGCCAAAACTGGCTGCAATATCGCCTGATCAAGCAATACCTCGAAATCCTCACCCCGGACCAGACGCTGGTGATCGAATCCGGGCATCCGTTGGGGCTCTTTCCCTCGCGGCCCGATGCTCCCCGCGTCATCATCACCAATGCCTTGATGGTAGGAATGTTCGACAACCAGAACGACTGGGAAACCGCCGAGCAGATGGGCGTCGCCAACTACGGCCAAATGACGGCCGGCGGCTGGATGTACATCGGCCCTCAGGGGATCGTCCACGGAACTTTCAATACCTTGCTCAACGCCGGTCGTCTCAAGCTCGGTCTGCGACACGACGAAGACCTGCGCGGCAAGTTGTTCATCACTTCCGGGCTCGGCGGCATGAGCGGCGCCCAGGGCAAGGCCGTCGAAATCGCCAACGGCGTCGGCATCATCGCCGAGGTCGACTTGTCCCGCATTCAGACCCGTCTGAAACAGGGCTGGATCGGTTGCATGTCGGCCGATTTGCCGGAAGTATTCCGGCTGGCGGAAACCGCCCTGAAGGACTCCACTCCCTTATCGATCGCCTATCATGGCAATATCGTCGATTTGCTTGCGTACGCGGTGAAACACAACATTCCGGTTCCCCTACTGTCCGACCAAACTTCCTGTCATGTCCCCTATGACGGAGGCTATTGTCCGCAGGGAGTATCTTTCGCGGAACGCACCCGGCTGTTGGCCGAAGACCGTTCCAGATTCCGCTCCCTGGTCGATGCAAGTTTGCGCCGCCATTTTGAGCTGATTCGCACTCTGACCGAACGCGGCGCCTATTTCTTCGATTACGGCAACTCTTTTCTCAAGGCCGTCTTTGACGCCGGCGTAATCGAAGTGTCCCGCAACGGAATGGATGAAAAGGATGGGTTTATTTTTCCGTCCTATGTGGAAGACATCATGGGACCCGAATTATTCGACTATGGTTATGGCCCGTTCCGCTGGGTGTGCCTCTCCGGCAATCCAGCCGATCTGGAAAAGACCGACCAGGCGGCAATGGACTGCATTGATCCGGATCGCCGCGGTCAGGACCGCGACAATTACGTCTGGATTCGGGATGCGCAGCGCAACAAACTGGTTGTCGGCACACAAGCCCGGATTCTTTATCAGGATGCCGGCGGTCGTGTCCGCATCGCCCTGCGGTTCAACGAAATGGTCCGCAATGGCGAAATCGGCCCGGTCATGCTGGGACGCGACCACCATGATGTCAGCGGCACCGACTCTCCCTTCCGTGAAACCGCTAACATCAAGGATGGCAGCAATGTCATGGCGGATATGTCTGTCCAGTGTTTTGCCGGCAATGCCGCTCGCGGCATGAGCCTGGTCGCCCTGCATAACGGCGGCGGCGTGGGTATCGGCAAATCCATCAACGGCGGCTTCGGCCTGGTGCTGGACGGTAGCGCGAGGGTCGACGCCATCATCCGTTCCGCCATGCTTTGGGATGTGATGGGCGGAGTGGCCCGCCGCGGCTGGGCCCGCAATCCCCACGCCGTGGAAACGCTCCGGCAGTTCAACCAGGAACAGCGTGGCCGGGCATTCGTGACCCTGCCGCATCTTGCCTCTGATACGCTGCTGAATGCGTTAGTGGCCGACAACTGATTTTCGTTGTTCCCTTTCAAAACACCGTTGAATCTGCTATGATGGTGACAAAGAAGAAATAGTATTTGGAGTGTGATAGCGATGACCACCAAAATTTCTTCGCAATCCCAATCTTTTGTTAATCAAGCGGCAGCCGATGCGATGCTTCGCAATGACGCTGCCGATAAAACCGCAGAAAACTCCAGCGAAACCGCTGCCCCTCTAAATGCTTCATTCACGTTGAATCTTTCGGAAACGGCGCAATCGGCATTGACGTCTTCCCGAATGACGTTGCAGTCGCCGGATGAGGCTCGGCAACAATTGAGCCAGATCAAAGACAGTCTGCAACAATCACCAGCATCCGTGCAAAATCTGCAAAAATTCACGCCGCAGTCGGTGATTGATTTGTTGGCGTAAACCGGGCACACTGCTTATACAACAAAAATTAAAGCTGTTCTCCGCGAAACGGAGACAGCTTTTTTTGTGGTTCCGAATTATTCCGGTTGTTGTTCCGCTTGCTCGTGGCAAACCTGAATGAATAGCTCCACCATTGTCGGATCGAATTGGGTTCCAGCACAACGTCGCAGTTCGGTAATCGCCGCTTCATGACTCATCGCCTTGCGATACGGCCGATCGCTGGTCATGGCGTCGTAGGCATCCGCAATGGCCAAGATACGGCACTCCAGTGGAATCCGCTCGCCGGATAACCCCAAAGGATAGCCTTGTCCATTCCACCATTCCTGATGTTTCAGAACCCAATCCGCCACCGGCAACAAATCGGGGGAAGATTGGGCGATCCGATGCCCAATTTCACTATGACGTTTCATTTCGTCCATTTCAGCCGGCGACAAAGGGCCCGGTTTCAATAAAATACGATCTGGGATCCCCACTTTGCCAATATCGTGGAATTGCGCCAGCAACCGCAGATCGATCATCCGGCTCTCCGGCAATCCGACTGCCCGGGCCAGTCGCGTCAACATTTCCTGCAATCGGTCCGCATGGCCTTCCGTAATAAAATCCCGGGCTTCCAGCAGGCTCATTACCGTCTGGACAATGGCGCTGCGGGCGCTCTGGCTCCGATGAAGCTTCTCGCGGTACATATTATTGTCCGCCTCACGGAACAAGTCCCTCATCACTACTTTTTTATCCCCGGCGAAAGAGTAGCCGGCCGACAAGCTGAGCGGAATCCGCTGTTCACGGGCCCGTAGACCCGATACTTCCGCATAGACCCTGGCAATGGCTTCCTCCATGATTTCCGGCGAGGCATCCCGAATGATCACGGCAAATTCGTCGCCGCCAATGCGAGCCACGATGTCCTCTTCGCGGAAACAGCCCTGAATCAGTTCTGCGGTACGTACCAGCAATTGATCGCCTTGCTCGTGACCGAAGGAGTCGTTCACCAATTTCAGGCCGTCCAAATCAAACAGGATTAACCCGACCGCCCCATCCCGACGGCGTTCCAGCCGGGTCAGCTCTTCCTCGAAATACGTCCGGTTATACAATCCGGTCAGCACATCATGAAAACTCAGAAAATGCATTTTTTCTTCGATTATTCGGCGTTCCGTCACATCGCGCGCCGTCACCATGTAAACTTTTTTTCCTTTCAGATGAACCATGGCGCCGGTACGTTCCACTTCGACCACATGCCCTTCCTTATGCAGAAAAGGTCGTGACTCTACCGGCAATTCATTCTGAACTGGCAAAATTTCGTCGTAATACCGATCGACTGCTTCGAAAGAATCCTCCACGAGATCGTAAACTTTCATTCCCTGCAACTCCGTCTCGGAATATCCCAACAATTCCTGAAAGTGCCGATTGGTTTCGATTACCTGCCGAGTATCCGGATCAATCAATAGAATGGCCTCCGAGGAACGTTGAACCAATGCCCGGTAACGCTCTTCACTTTCCGCCATGTCCAACTGCACTCGCTGCAGCTCCGTTATATGTCGTCGTTGTTGCAGAATGCGCAGCGCCTGTTTCGACAACTGGGAGCCAAACACATGAAGCGCTCTGCAGATCCCCTCGAATTGTATCCGGGACATATGAGGAATTTTTTTTGCTTCCTGAACCAAAAGTTCTTCCTCGATGCCCAAGTCCCGGGCCAAGCCTCGAACCGCTTCCTCATCAATCGTTTCATCGACCACCTGCCCGATCAGCCAATTACCGATCTGACGATCGCCGATCATGATTCCCGTGCCGCCGTCAAAAATTCCGCCGCTGCTACAGCGGCCAAAGATTGGTCCGTTGGGATTCATCAAGCCGAGTTTGGCATCCGACTGCATGCATCGGGCCAATCCTTTGGGAGTACTGCGAATCAATGTACAAAAGCCGGTAAAATTACTCGGCCGGGTGATCGGCGTCCCATCAGAATCCGTAATCAAGGCGGATACCCCCGTCGCCAGCGAAAACGCATCCTGAATTTGCTGAAGTTCCATCATGTCGAACAGATCCAACAATTTTATGGAAGAGGTGTCGATATCCATGCTGTCATTGGGAAAAAGAGAATCCGAGTGCGTCATGCGGTGATCTCCCATTTCACAAGTTTTCAGAGGTTCAGTACGTTAAAGAAATGCAATGATACTATCCTTTGAGTTAGTTCGACAAGCATAGCCAAACCCCTGCCTATTGTTGTTTTAATACAGAAAATGTATTTCATTAAAATTATTGCAGGAAATCTGCATAGCACAACGAAAATAGTGTAATATATATGGATCAAGTTTAACAAGAAGAGGTGGG
>CAZRQI010000007.1:0-17787 GCA_964602025.1 uncultured Veillonellaceae bacterium | reverse complement strand
ATAGTAATATTTCGACAATCGCGCTCAAACCCCTGCCTCGCGTTCAAGCAACAGAAGAAAATGTACTTTACAAAAAAATGCAGGAAATCAGCATATTACAACGAAAATAGTGTAATATATAGAACAAGCTCAAAAAAAAAGAGGTGGGCAAATGCGAAAAACCCGCGTTCTCGTGATTGATGACTCGCCTTTCAGCCAGGCGGTGATCCAAAAAACCCTGCCGGAAACGGCCTTTGAAATATGTGGATTGGCCGCTAATGGTCAACAGGGCATCGGTAAATATTTCGTGCTGAAACCCGACGTCGTCATCATGGACATCACGATGCCGGATATGGATGGGCTGGAGTGCAGCCGCCAGATTCTGCTGCGGGATCCTGCCGCGCGTATTGTCATTCTCAGCTCCATGAAAGATGACGCACTGACGGCCCGCGCCCGTTTGCTGGGAATTCGTTGGTTTTTACAAAAACCGGCTACCCGTGACGATCTGACCGGGATGATAAAAATGGCTCTCAGCCGGGTTGCGCCGGAATGGTGGGGGCCCTATCTGGAACAATTGCGCCTGTCCTTCGAGGAGTTTGTCAGTAACTCCCTGGTGCCTGAAACCTGCTCCTTCTCAGTCATCGAAAACCCGCCGGATTCGTTGGATTCCCAAGGAATCTGCGCCATTATCGGCATCACGGGTTCTCATACCGGTCGGGTTATTTTGGATACAACGCACGAAGCCGCCGCCGCTTTTGCCGCAGCATTGCTGGGTCGACCCGCCGATCCCGACGAAGCGTTGGCTGGTCTGGCCGAAATGGCCAATGTGGTCTGTGGCCGGGGTATCTCGCAAGCCAATCGCATTTCCAAGGGAATGGAGCTCCGAATCACACCAGCCAGCCTGTTGGAGGGTAAAAAATTGATGATCTCCAATCTGCCCAATCATCATGTCCTCTCCGTGTCCGCCCAGACTCCGATCGGAGCCTTCCTGATCAGTATGGAAATGATGGAGGAATAGGTCATGGACGCCCGCTATATCAATCCAGTCATTGACGCTTTTCGGGAAATTCTCCCACAACTCGGCTTTACCGACATACAGCGCGGCAACATTCGAATGGGAACCAATTCTGTTGAGAGTCTCGGCGTTACTGTCATTATCGGGATGACTAAAGCGATTCGCGGCAATGTCGCCTATAACCTGACGGAAGCCTCGGCAATGGCGATCGCCAGCACCATGATGGGCGGCATGCCGGTCACCCAGTTTGACGAATTGCCGCAAAGTGCTATTTCCGAACTGGTCAACATGGTTACCGCCAATGCGGCGATACGTTATGAACAAATGGGTCTCCAGGTCGACATCTCCCCGCCCTCCCTGGTTGTCGGCGCCGATTTTCGGGCCCGATTGCTGCAAGACAAATTTCTGGTGATTGAAATGTTTGCCAATGGTCTGCTGCTTCAGTTGAATCTCGGCTTGGAAAACGTGCAGGAGTAATACCCACGCGCATATGCTTTTAATAATCTAAGAAAAGAGGCCATTGCAACGTTAAGCTGCCATGGCCTCTGCTTTATTTCATGGACTTCCCGATTCATGAGTTACGGTTTTTGCGTTTCCTGACAATGGCCTTGCCACATGGCGTAGTGTTTCTTCAGCATGGTTGGAATCGGTAAATTATACGGACAACGCTGAATGCAGACGCCGCATTCAATGCAGCGGGGCACGGTTTCCATAGCCTCCCGGGAAAACTCGACGGAAACACGCGGCGACATGCGCCGGGCCGCCACTTGATACCCCATGGCCGGCGTAATCATCACTCCTTGCGGACAAGGTTGGCAGTACTCGCAGCGGCGGCAAAATTGCTGTCCCAGTTCCCGACGGTATTCGTCCATTTTGTCTTTGTCTTCGACGGTAACCACATTGGCCTGATCGTAAAAAGAAACCACTTCGTCAATCGCCATAGTCGAGTCAAAACCGGGCAACGGCAATACATCCGGATACTGCCGCAAATATTTGAAAGCGATCGTCGCATTGTCAATCATCCCGCCGGCAAACGGCTTCATCGCCAAAATACCCAGCCCCAGTCGACGCGCCTCTGGATGAAGGTCCACCGACGCCGCTTCCTCGATGAAATTGAAAGGAAATTGAATCGTGCTGAATAGTCCCGTCTGAATCAGCTTGATCGCCATGGTGCGACTATGGGAAGTAATGCCCAAAAATCTAATTTTTCCAGCTTCCTTTGCCTTTTGAAGAACTTCAAGTGCGCCCCCCGGCGCACAAATCGTCTCCCAGACATTTTCCTGCGCCACTTGATGAAATTGATACAGGTCAATATAATCGGTCCGCAGCATCCGCAAGCTTTGTTCGAGATTATCCAACGCGCCTTTGCCGTCACGACGCATCGTTTTTGTGGCAATGATCACCCGGTCCCGCATGCCGGCGAAGGTTTCGCCGATTTTTGCTTCACTGTCCCGATAGGCGTTCGCCGTATCGAAAAAGTTGATTCCCCGGTCAAAGGCGTGCCGGACGATCCGTTCCGCTTCATTTGATTCGAGCCGAAGGATCGGAATCCCGCCAAATCCCAGTTCCGAAACCTTCATACCGGTGTTGCCCAATGGTTGAAAACGCATCCCTTTTCCCTGCCTTTCAGTTATATTTTCAGGTTTGCACCGTCACGCAGGACGAGCAGTAATTTCCCCAGAATATCTCTTGATTGTTTGTTTATCTTAAAAATATGTTATAATATTCAAAGATTTTCTGCAAACCTTTTCATCAAGGAGAAACCGATGGTCCGTATTTTTTCGGATTTGGAATACCCGCTCGGTGCATTGGAATCCGGGTATCGCCGCCAGCATCTGCGGCAGGATATCCGCCAGAGCATCCTGGTCGGCGGCGCTTGGTTGCTGCCCAATTTTCTGCTCCTCTTCCTTGATTATCTGATGTATGCAAACCAGCCGATTTTCATCGCACTAGTCTGGTCCCGGCTATTCCTATCGGCAACCATTGTTGTCACCGGCCTGTCTTTGTCACGGGTCAAATCGCCCGACACCTATGACCGTGTGCTGTTGCTCGGCGTCGCCATCATCTTGGCCAGCCTTTCCTGGGCAAACCACTATCATCCCTCCGTTCACATCCATACGATCGGCCTGGACCTGTTGGCGCTTCTCAGTATCTATCTACTAATCCCCACTCGGTTGCCGTTCCGGATGATCCCCTGCATTGTTTTTTCGCTCGTCAATGTCCTGGAACACGCGTTGCCCTCCTCCCCTCTGTCCGGTCCGACGATGACGATGGTGGCGCTTTCTTTTGTCATGGCCAATCTGTTGGGGATCTGGGCGTCCAGCCACTTTTATTCCTACCGGCGGCAACAGTATGAAGCACAAGTTCGCGCCTATGAACTCCGTAAGGATCTGATCCAAAATGCGTTGGTCGATCAACTTACCGGCGTTTCCAACCGGCGACATTTTTTCCAGATGGCCGAAGCGGAATTCGAACGGTTTCGCCGTTATAAACATTCTTTCGCCTTGTTGATGATCGACCTGGATCATTTCAAAAACGTGAATGATCAGTTCGGACATCCGATTGGCGACAAAATTCTCAAGGATCTGGCCGCCACCATCAACCGCTGTCGTCGCGACACCGATACTTTCGGGCGTCTTGGCGGCGAAGAATTCGCCTTGCTGCTACCGGAAACAACGTTATCCGGGGCTACCGATATTGCAGTCCGGCTGCGTCGGGCTTGCCACGGACTCATGTTGCCCGACGCGACGTCCCGTCGCATCACCATCAGTATCGGCGTCACCCAGGTTCGCGCCGAAGACGATAGTTTCGACGCGGTTCTCGCCCGAGCGGATGAAACATTGTATCGGGCGAAAAATAATGGTCGGGATCGGGTCGAAGTGGCCTGAGCCTACCATACACAGCCCAACAAAAATGACAAAGAAGTCGGGAAACCCTCTGCCTGAGAGTAAACCCGACTTCTTATTTTTTTGAAATAACAACGGTTGCTTTTACAGTTGCAGGGTCATCGCCGTTTCGTCACAGTTGGGGAACTTGCTGCAATTGATGCAATCCCGCCAGACCTTGTGAGGCAATTCTTCTTTGCTGATTTCCGCAAACCCGGCGGCCGCAAAAAATTCCGGATGGTAGGTCAAAACGAACAACTTGCTGATTCCCAACTGCCGAGCTTCAGCCACAACCGCCGCCACGATTTTCAGTCCTACCCCGCTGCGCAGATGTTGTGGCGACACCGTCAGGGCGCGCACCTCCGCCAGACCGTCCCAAGCTAACGTCAGGGCTCCCGTCCCAACAATGTTTCCTTCCTGCTCGGCCACGGTAAAATCACGAAGCGTTTCAAAAATGGAATGACGGGACCGGGGCAGGATCAAACCCCGTTCCGCATAATAATCCACCAAATTATAAATCCCTTCAATATCACTCAAAACCGCCTTGCGAATGTTCACGCGCACACCCCCGGATTCTTTTTATTCGTCCACACTACCATACTATTCGCCAATAATGAAATAATTCCTTTTGCCCTCGGAAGCAACGTCAACACTTAGGCCTTAATTTTAGTCACATCCACGCGGTAGACTTTGCGGGGACGCCCGGCGCCGCGATACTCTTCCCCGGTCTCCGTCGCCATGCCATGCTGTACCAACGTGCCCAGCAGGCGGCGAGCGCTCCGTTCGGTCATCGACAGATGCTGGGCCAGGGTTTCCGCGCCGATGGTTTCCCCCTCGATTTTGACGAACACCGACAACAGCTTGTTCAACGTCGTCCCGCTGATATTCAGCTTCTTTGCCAGAGCCAGCCCATCCGCTGTTTCGCTGCGGATGGAGTAAGCAATCTGAAGATCGGAATTCAGCGGCCCAACCACCGTCTTGTCATCCAGGATGACCATCCAATGGTTCTTTCCTTTTCGCTTCGCCAAGCCGAGGGCAATCGCGGCATTTTCGTCGGCGCCGTAGGCGGTGTCCCCGAAGCCGATTCCGCCACTCGCACTCACGGACAAGCGTCTGGCGATTTCCGCAACAACCGGCATCTGGCTAAACCCGCAGGTAAATTCTTCAATTGCGCCTCGTGTCGAATACAGGATATACCGACCATTCCCCTGCATCACAAGGGAACCCTGAACTTTTTCCGCATAGTGCAGTAAAATCTCATACAGCTGAAGCTCGACCTTTTGCACGGAATAGCCTGAAACAGCCAGTCGCCGAAACTCATCGTAGTCATCGATCGTGATATGTTGAATTGCGATCTGGCCGGTCTTGGACAAAATGGCGTCAGCTTTGCTGATCGCCAAATCAAGGATGGAACGGATGTTGCTTTTGGTCGGCCAGATCCGAAACGCCATCACGCCTTGTTTTTGGAGTTCCTGATACGTTGCATAAAAGCAGGTAACGGCGACTTTGGTCTTTCCCTCCCGCCAAAGATCCAGATGAAATCGTGTCAGGTCACTGGCCGAAACTACCCCGTCATAGTCATTAACATACAATGTTGGCAACGAAATTTCGGCATCTTCAAATGTTTCGATGATTTCCTGGCGACTGAATGTATCGAAACTCATCGCGCCAACCGGAATTTGCGCCTTGGCCAGATAAAGCAGCACCCGGTAGATGCTGGTCCCGGTGTGCGGCATATATAATTTCGGCTTAACACTGCTTTTTCCGGTCCGCGCATAACGATACGGCACTTTGCCGGAAAAAATCCACATATCAACATCATTGTCATGAGCTGAAACAATTTCAGGCACTTCCGAGGCATCTTCATATATATACCCCGTGGCGATCATCCGGTCCTGATATTCTGTTGCGACTTTCTCGATCAAACCCACGGAATCGCCCGGTCCGACCACGCCGATTCTGATTCTTCGCATTGCTGATAACCGCCTTTCCCACTGAAGTATAGCAGTTTTTTCATCTTTTTCACAGATTGAAGCGATTTTTCAGTTTGTTTCCCGTTCCGCTTGCAGTTTATATTAATTTCACAGTTTGTGTATATTCATGAATTATACGGAAATGTCTTTTATTTGTCCTTAAGTTATGATAGTATTTCTTCAAGTAAATCATAGCATTACCCGCCTATCGCATCAATCGATTTGTGGACATAATGCATAAAGATTTGCAAGAATTGGAGGAAATACCCGATGACTGCGGCCAGCGTATTACCCAAAGAACTCGGGCGGATGATCGAGTGGCGCCGTGCGCTCCACGCCAACCCGGAAGTAAGCGGCAACGAATATCAGACCCGTGGCTATATCCTGGGCCAACTGGAAGCGCTCGGAATTTCGGCGCGGACATTTGAGAAACATGCCGGAATTTTAGCCACCATCGAAGGCAAGGGACCGGGCGGAGTCATTGCTCTGCGAGCCGACATGGACGCCCTGCCGATTACGGAAAACAATGACCTTCCCCATCGCTCGCGCAACGATGGCGTTATGCACGCCTGCGGGCACGACGGCCACATGGCCATGCTTCTCGGCGCGGCGACCGCGCTCAAGGAAAATCGCAATTCCTGGCGCGGGACTGTCAAGCTCGTGTTTCAACCTTCAGAAGAGGCGGCGCCGAACGGGGGCGCTCCGTTCATGATTGCCGACGGCATCCTGGAAAACCCAAAAGTCGACATGATGTTCGGCATGCACCTCTGGCCGGACCTTCAATATGGTGATATCGGCATTTGTCGGGGAACCATGATGGCTTCCTCCGACCGTTTCAAGCTGATACTTCGGGGTGTCGGCGCCCATGCCGGCGCTCCGCACCAAGGAATCGACGCCATAATGATGACTTCCGACGTGCTGACCGCCCTGAGCCGAATCATCCACCGGCAAACCGATCCCCGCGAAACGGCAACCATTAATATTGGGACAATTCATGGCGGCGAGCGGTATAATGTTGTTGCCAAAGAGGTGGTGCTGGAAGGGACCGTCCGGACATTGAACGAAACCGTCCGTCAGGATATCCCGAAGCGGATGCGCCGGATGATTCAGGGAATTTGCGATGGCTACGGCGGTAGCTTCGATCTGGATTACCAGTTCGGCTACCCCAGTCTGCAAAACGCTCCGGACGAAACCGGCTTTGTCGTTTTGGCCGCCAGCCGCTTCCTGGGCGCCGAGCACGTCTTATCCGACCACAAGCCCGTTTTAGGCGCCGAAGACTTTGCCTTCTTTGCCCAGAAAGTACCCTCCGCTTATTGTTTTGTCGGCTGCGGCGTTGCCGGCGCACCAATTCGTCCGTTGCACAACGGCAGTTTTGATTTTGACGAACGGGCCCTGTTTGTCGGCGCCCAAGTGATGGAGGAAACCGCCCTTGCGGCGTTGACTTTCCTGGAGAGAAAAAACTAATACGAAGGAGGAATTGAATTGAGCAACCCCAAAACTGATCCGCAGGCTGCAGGAGAAGGGACTTCTAGCGCCTTGCAACGTTTCCTTGATATTTTGGAATATGTCGGAAACAAATTCCCGTCCCCCTTCACCCTGTTCATCAGCCTCGCCGTGGCCGTCCTTGCGCTATCATTCATCTTCGAGGGAGCCTCCGCCACTTACATTGGCGCCGGCAACAAACAAATCACGGTCAAAGTAATCAATCTGATCAATGTTTCCTCATTCCAGTCATTCTTGGCTGATATGGTGAAAAACTTTGTTGCCTTCCCGCCGCTCGGTTTGGTCGTGGTCATGATGATGGCCATGGGGATTGCGGAAAGCACCGGCCTGGTGACCGCACTGGTCCGTCGGGTGCTGTTGAACGTTCCCTCCTGGGGCGTCACAGCCGCCATCATGCTGCTTGGCATCAACGGCAATTTGGCTTCGGATGCCGCAACCGTCTTTATGCCGGCTGTCGCTGCTGCCGTTTTCGCCGGAATGGGTAAAAACCCCTTGGTCGGCATGTCGGTCGCCTTTGCTGGCACCCAAGCCGGGTTCAGCGCCAACTTCCTGCCGGCAGGAACCGATGCTTTGATTGCCGGCATCACCGCCACAGCGACGAAAATTCTGCCGCAAACGATCAATTCTCCAGTTCACGTTCTGATCAACTATTATTTTATGTCTTCATCCGTTATCATCCTGACAATCGTCGGCACCATCGTTGCTGAAAAGGTGGTAGCGCCGCGTCTCGACCGGTTTATGCCCTACATGAATCTGGATGTCCTGACCCAATCCCATGAGTTGACGCCGGAAGAGAAAAAAGGTCTAAAGTACGCCGGTTGGACTACCGTCATCTACATTTTGATCTTGCTGGCCATGTGCATTCCGGAAAACGGTTGGCTTCGAGATCCCAAAACCCATGCACTCGTTCCCAAATCTCCATTGCTCTCCGGAATCATCCCGCTGATTTTTATATTCTTCGTTTCCGTCGGAATGGCCTTTGGCATCGGCAAAGGCGTCATCAAGAGCGAAGCGGACATCCCCAAGCTAATGGCCAATGGCGTCAGCGGGTCCGTCAGTTTTATCGTTCTGGCCATGGCCGCCTCGCAATTCATTGCCTGGTTTACCAAAAGCAACCTGGCCACGGTTATCGCCATTCAAGGAGCCCACTTCCTGCAGGCTATCAACTTCACAGGTATTCCTTTGGTCATCGGGTTCATGATGCTCTCCGGCTTAGCCGACTTCCTGTTGATCAGTGGTTCCGCCAAATGGGTTTTCTTTGCGCCGATTTTCGTTCCGATGTTCGGTCTGCTCGGTTATGAACCGGCGCTCGTGCAGGCTGCTTATCGCGTGGGCGAAAGCATCACGAATCCCATCAGCCCTCTGAATTACTACATTCCGGTCATGCTCGGAATCATCACTCATTATGTAAAATCCGGTGAAAAGAAGATTGGCTACGGCACAATCATCGCCGCTCAATTGCCGTTTGCTTTCTGGTTTGCCATTGCCTGGGGCGGTTGGTTGGTGTTCTTCATGCTGATGAACTGGCCGCTCGGTCCCGGAGCCAAAATTTATCTGTAACCATTATCGGATCATTTTCCAAAGAGAACGGCATCGCGCGATTGCGATGCCGTTCTCTTTATGTGTGGGTTCCATATTGAGCGCCGTCTACCGCCTTAGAAGCCCAGCAACGTTCCGCCCTGGAAGACAACGAACGCCATAACCCAGGCCAGCACCGTCGAATACACGAAACTGAACGCCGGCCATTTCCAGGAATTCGTTTCCCGCCGGATTACCGCCAGCACTGCGAGGCAGGGCGAATACAGCAGCGTAAACACCATCAGGCTCAACGCAACCAGCGGGTTGAACGTCGGATCCGCCGCCAGCGCTTCCTGCAAGGATTGCGAGTCTTCCTCCGCATCGCCGGTGCTGTAAATCGTCGCCAACGTGCTGACCAGGACTTCCTTGGCGGCAACCGCTGAAACCAGTCCCACACCCATTTTCCAGTCAAATCCGAGCGGTTTGATGACCGGTTCGATCGTTTTTCCAAACTGTCCGGCGTAACTCAGCGCAATCTTCTCCGCCGCTTGTTCCTTGTCGATCTGTTCCAACAGAGGTTTCGCTGCGTACTCGTCATATTGAGCCGAAACAGTTGCCTTCGCCGCTTCATAATCTTTAGCGTATTGTACTTCCGCCGGATAATTGGTCAAGAACCAAATCAAAATAGAAGCTGTCAGAATCAGCGTTCCCGCTTTTTTCAGATACAACACGCTGCGTTCCCACATATGGAGCATGATGCTGCGCAATGTCGGCAAATGGTAAGCCGGCATTTCCATGATAAACGGTTCGGTTGCGCCGGGAAACAGCCATTTACGAAACACAAGCGCCATACCGATCGCCAGGACGATTCCCAAAAAGTAGATTCCAAACAAAACACTGCCGGCCATGTGGTCCGGAAAGAATGCCGCTATCAGCAGGGTGTAAACCGGTAATCTGGCGCTGCAACTCATCAACGGCGAAACCAGAATCGTCACCATTCTGTCGCCCCGGTTCTCCAATGTTCTCGTTCCCATCACCGCCGGTACGCTGCAACCGAATCCCAGCAATAATGGAATGAACGATTTACCATGTAGCCCTACCGCCCGCATGATCCGATCCATGACAAAAGCCGCCCGGGCCATATACCCGGTATCCTCCAACAGCGCGATCCCGAAAAACAGCAACAGAATGCTCGGCAAAAACGTTATGACGCTCCCCACACCGCCGATCATCCCGTCAACAACCAGCGATCGCAGCTCTCCCTCGGCCATATTCGCCGCTACCGTATCGCCCAGCCATTTTACGCCATCCTCGATCCATCCCTGCGGAATCTCGCCCACAGTAAACACAACATTGAACAGCAACCACATAATGCCGAAAAATATCGGCAGCCCCATGATCCGATGCGTCAATATCCGGTCAATTCGATCCGAGTAATTTTCAAAGGTTTGTGCGCGGGAGTCCACAAAATCGCGATACACTTCGCCGACATATTCATACCGTCGTTCCGCGATCGCAATTTCCAATTCTTCGCCAAGCATGACCGCAGTTTTATTACGGATTGCATCCACCACCGACAAGGTCTTGGCGCCCTCGGGCATTTCGCTGATCGACCGGCGAATCTCCGCGTCATTTTCCAGCAATTTAAGCGCCAGCCACCGTATCGGAAACTTGATCCCGGTCAGCCCCGTCATAGCTTCCATCGTCTGCCGAATCGCCGCTTCAATTTTAGTTCCATAATCGACGGAAAACGGTTTAAATTTATGTTTGGCGGAAACGTCCAGCACCGCCTGCAAGAGTTGATCCGTTCCCTTATTCCGGTTTCCAACCAACCCAACCACCGGAATATCAAACCGTCTTTGCAAAGATTTCTCATCCAGTTTGATTCCAGCCTGTTCCGCCACGTCCGTCATGTTCAGGGCCAAAACCATGGGCCGTTCCAATTCCAGCAATTGAACGGCCAGATACAAATTCCGCTCCAAATTGGAAGCATCCAAAATGTTGACGATCAAATCCGGCTTTTCATCAATAATGACATTCCGGGCAACCACTTCATCCATGGAATTGGCCGTAAGGCTATACGTTCCCGGCAAATCGATGATCGCCAAATCCTGACCCTGGAATCGGCGAAACCCTTCCCGCCGTTCGACGGTAACGCCAGGATAATTACCGACATGCTGCCGGGCGCCGGTGATATTGTTGAATATCGTAGTCTTGCCGGAGTTGGGGTTTCCCGCCAGGGCGATCGTTACGCACGCCGTCGACATTATGCTTTCCCTCCCGTCGAATTCACGTCAATGGTTAACGCTTCCGCTTTTCGCAGAGACAAATTGAAGTTTTTCACCTTTATCTCCATCGGATCACCCAATGGCGCCAATTTCAACACACCAACCGCGGTTCCGGCCACCAAGCCCATATCGACAATCCGTCGCTTTATCGGGCCGGTACCGTTCACCCTTGTGATGATTCCTGTTTCACCAGGTTGCATCATCGCCAATGTTTTCTTCATGCGACCACCCCTATCCGTCAATTGATGATAATATTTTTCATTTGCTATTATACTATCGCGAAATCCATTTAGTGTCAATGGTAAAATGAAATACATTATCATTTAGCTATTGTGCTAACTATCTTTTCATTGTATCCTGCCAGTTGCATGCTCCAAGACCGTTCGCTAACCAAATAAAAAAAATCCGCCTCGTTTCGGAGGTCGGACTTCTCTTTCCAAATTATGTTGGCTGATAAATTATTTCAAATATTTTTCAGTCTATTCCCGGATGACCAAAATCACGCCCGCAAAGATCAGAGCCGATCCCAGCCAAAAGGCCCAACCGACTTGCTCGCCCAGAAAGATCCACCCAAACAGCGTCCCCACCAAAGGCTGAAAGAAAAAATACAATCCGCCCGTACCGGCATCCACCATCTGAAGGCCCTTGTTCCAAAAGTAAAAAGCGCCAGCGGTGGAAATAATGCCGATATATAAGATTCCAGCCAAAATCTCGGGCCGGAAGATCACCTGCCAATGCTCCGGCTGCATCTGCATAACAGCCAATGGCGTCATTGCCAGCGTTGCGGCAAGGATTGCGTACGTTGTAACAACAATCAGCGAACATTCGGCTGGTATTTTTTTCACCAATACCGACATCAACGCCCAAGTGATGGCCGCCACTCCCAAAATCAGGCCTCCAAGCCTCGTCGCGTCACCCATCTCGCCAACGCCGACGATACACAGGACGCCAGCCGTCGCCAATAGCAAGGAAATCGCTTTTTTTGCCGTTATCGGTTCATGAAGCAACCAGCGGGCAAAAATCACCATGAATGCCGGTGTTGCGGCAGTTATCACCGAACCCATCTGCGCAGACGACAGATGCGTTCCGGCAAACTGCGCCCAAATGGAGATAAAGTAGCCCACGATCCCGATCAGAACGACCACTGGCATGGATTGACGCGAAATATGCCAGGATTCCCGCTTAATTCGGGCGAACAGTCCTAACGTCGCCAAAGCAATCACGTAACGGATCCATATCAGTTCCAACGCCGGCAATACCGCCAGCACAACCTTGCTGACTACATAGACGCCGCCCCAGATACTGGCGGCCAGCGTCAGATATAACGGTCCCAGATATTTTTTCATTTACCCAATCCCCAACAATTTTGACTATGCGTTACTTCGGCTGAAAAACTTGCATGCCGGCAGGCAAAAGCGGAACAGTCAGTTTATCGTTACAACTTTTCAAAAATGTTCCGCAAAACTTTTTGAAAACAGGCGATTTCACGACTACTGCACCCCGCCAGCATGGTTCGCGCTACAAAATCCATTACGTCGATCACCTGTCCGCGCATTGCCGTCGCTTCTTCGGTCAGAAAGATCGAATAAGCCCGGCGGTCGCCGGGAACCGCCACGCGGGATACCAGTTTCAATCGTTCCAGTCGGTCAATCAGGCCCGTCAACGTCGAATTATCCAGGAAACAACGCCTGCCCAGGTCGGTGATCGACTCTCCGTCTTGTTTATACAGAGTATATAAAACAATCAACTGTCCGGGAGTAATCCCCAATCCCCGTTCATCCAAAATCTTTTTTGTAAACTGGAAATGTTTTTGTTCCGCTTTTGCAAGCAGAATACACACACTATCAAAAATATCAAGCATATCGTGCTTTCACCTCCTCGTTTTTATTTTGTCGGCCAATATTTTCTAATGCTACTATTTTATCCGTTGTATCATAGGGAACGCAACGTTGTTTTTAATTCTTTTGCAGTGCATATTGACATTGGAGTTATTTTCGTTATAATAAAACCATACAAATTATTTGCATGCAAACAATTTACAAGCAAACATTATTTTGAGGAGGAACAGTGTGATGAACTGCAGACATTATTTCAAAAGAGGCGGTTTCATGGAACGGGTCAGTGAGTACATTCAAGCTCCCCAGCTTGCGGTCCACGGGCTGACCAGCGACACGGCGCAATCGATCGTACGTTTATACTTCTCGTATCGGTAACTTTTCCGAGCCTATTCTGCCCTTCACGATATTTTGAAAAGACCGGAGACGCTTTGTTGAAAGCATTTCCGGTCTTTTCGTATTTTGCCCAAACCCAGACGAAATTGCTTGTGATTTGAAAACTAAAATACTATAATAGTTTTTGAGTGTACATCGGAAAGGAGAACTGCATGGACGGTTTTGACAATATGATTCTAGACCGAGCCAAAAGCCGGTTTGACCGATTGGGATTTCAAAAAACAACAATGGATGAAATCAGCCGTGACTGCAAAATTTCCAAGCGGACTCTTTATGAACGGTTCCATGACAAGCAGCATCTGTTCGATTGTCTGATTGATCGGGAAGGTCGTCAAGATCTGGCGAACATTCTGGCCCGCATGGGCGAAGTCGACGATCCGCTGGAAAGATTGCTGCAATTGTTGCGTACCGCCATCGCTTATTTCAGTGAAGATATTTTTCTGACACGCCTGCTAAAAAACGATTATGCCCTGTATTCCGCCATGTTGAATGGCAAATCCACCCTACTGATCACGGAACATTTGATAGAAATCATCAACGGCATCATTGCGGAAGGCAAGCAACGCGGCCGAATCCGGCCGGATATCGATGGCGAGGTCGCCGCCTATATTGGGTTTCGCTTGTTTCAGTCCTTCAGTTATATGCGAACAATTCCGTTCGATGAGGAAAAAGAAAAACAAGGTTTTTATACAGAAGCATTAGTCGACTTTTTCTATCACGCATTGGTAAAAAAATAGACAAGTGGAGGAATCATGGAAATGAACCTGAAAGACACTCTACTCACCCGCAAAAAAGCCATTATCGCCGCATCGTGTCTCGTTTTGATCGTCGCCGGGTCCGCCGTTTTTTTCGGTTTTTCCGCGAAAAGCCCCGTGCAGGAACAGCCGCCCCGGGTTCGGTCAACGACGATCAAACTGAATAATGCCGATTTGGCCGCCATATATTCCGGCGAAGTCCGGGGCCGTTTTGAAAGGGCGCTGGCGTTCCAGGTCAGCGGAAAAATCATCAGCCGTAATGTGGAGTTGGGAAGCAAGGTGTCGACCGGGGACGTTTTAATGGAGATCGATCCCAAAGATGTCCAGCAAACCGTAAATATCACGGCGGCGCAAGTCGCCGCCGCACAGTCGCAATTGACACTGGCGGAAAGCAACCTGAACCGCTATCGCGCTTTGTTTGAGGAAGGCGCCGTCAGCCGCGCCGTCTATGATCAGTATGTCAATGCCCATGCCGCCGCCGCCGCTGCGGCCCGCCAAGCCTCCGCCCAATACGCCCAGGGGTCGAACCAGCTCGGCTATACTGCCTTGCGCGCCCCCAGCGATGGCGTGATCTCCAACATCAATGCCGAAGCGGGGCAGGTTGTAGCCGCCGGCCAGACGATTCTGACCCTGGTTCAGGACGGGGAACTGGAAATTGAAATGGAAGCGCCGGAAAACCGGTATGAAACGATCCGAAACGCCAGCAAAATTCAAGTAACTTTCTGGGCCCTGCCCAATCGGGTCGTCGAGGGATCGGTCCGCGAAATGGCGCCGATTGCCGACAAAACCTCCCGAACCTATAAAGTGCGGATCCAGCTCATCAATCCGCCATCGGAGTTGAAACTCGGCATGACCGCCAGCGTCAGCATCGCCGCCGCCGGCTCGCAACCCTCGGTGCTGGTTCCGCTCTCCGCCATTTATCAAACAGGCGCTGCCCCCTCCGTTTGGGTGGTCAAAAATGATACCGCCACGCTCCGCCCGGTCAAGCTTGGCGCTTTCGGCGACGGCTCCGTCCAGGTGCTGGAGGGCCTGGCCAACAATGAAGTTGTTATCACGGCCGGAGTGCATAAGCTGAAGGAAGGGCAAAAGGTTCGTCTGGCAGGTGAAAAGAATTGAAGAAATTCAATCTCACCGAATTGGCGTTTCGGCACAAGGAATTTGTCTACTTCACCATTGCCATGATTTTTTTGGCCGGTATTTTTTCTTACCGGCAGTTGGGACGCATGGAGGATCCCGATTTTGTCATCCGCCAGATGGTCGTATCGGTGGCGTGGCCGGGCGCCAGCGCCCGGGAAGTGGAAGAGCAGGTTACCGATAAGATTGAGAAAAAACTTCAGGATACTCCCGGGATTGATTACCTGAAAAGCTATTCCCGTCCCGGACAATCCATCATTTATGTCATCTTGAAGGAAAGCACGCCGGAAAAAGACGTCCGCCCCACCTGGCTGGAAGTGCGCAACATGGTGGGCGATATCAAGCCCAATTTGCCCAGCGGGGTAATGGGCCCATACTTCAACGATCGGTTTGACGATGTGTTCGGTTCCATCTACGCCCTGACCGGTGACGGCTTCAGTTACGAAGATTTGCGCGTCCAGGCGGAAACCATCCGGCGGACGCTGCTGGGAATCCCCAATGTGAAGAAAGTTCAGCTCGTCGGCGTACAGGCGGAAAAAATATTTATCGAAATGGAAAGCAGCAAGCTTTCCCAAATGGGGATCGATCCCAATCTATTGATCGCCGCCATCAAAACGCAAAATGCCATGACCGCTTCCGGAATGGTCGAAACTACTTCGGACAATGTTTATCTTCGGGTCAGCGGCATGTTCGAAAGTATTGATAATGTACGCAAAATTCCCGTTCGGGCGGCCGGGCGCACGTTTCGCCTCGGCGATATCGCCACCGTTACCCGTGGATTTGTCGATCCGCCGGAGCCGATGATGTTCTTCAACGGCAAACCGGCTGTCGGCATCGCCCTGTCCATGGACAAAGGCGGCAATATTCTCAAACTGGGCGATGACCTGGAAAAAACCATTGCGAGAATCAAAACCGACTTGCCGTTGGGCCTGGAAATCAACCAAGTCTCGAATCAGCCGGAAATCGTCGAGGAATCCATCGGCGAATTTGTCAAATCGCTGATTGAGGCGGTAATCATCGTTCTGCTGGTTAGTTTCGTCAGTCTTGGTCTGCGCACCGGCATCGTGGTGGCGCTCTGCATCCCCTTGGTACTGGCTGGAGTCTTCGCCTGCATGAAGGTGCTCGGCATCGATCTGCACAAGGTCTCTCTCGGCGCGCTGATCATTTCGCTGGGTCTGCTGGTCGACGATGCCATTATCGCCATTGAGATGATGTCAGTCAAACTGGAGCAGGGCTGGGGCCGATATGAAGCGGCCTGTTACGCGTATACCGCAACCGCCTTTCCCATGCTGACCGGCACGTTGATCACCTGCGCCGGCTTCATCCCCATCGGCTTTGCCAAAGGCAATGCCGCAGAGTTTTCCAGCACTCTTTTCACAGTGATTACGATTGCCCTCGTCCTGTCCTGGCTGACCTCCGTCATTGTAACGCCGCTTCTCGGTTTTCTGCTGATCAAACCGAAAGAAGACCACAACCCGGAACATGACGTGTATGACTCCAATTTCTACCGACTATTCCGCCGCGTCCTGACCTGGTGTCTGCAACGGCGAAAGTTGGTTCTCACGGTGACGGTCGGTTGCTTTTTGGGTTCCCTGTTTCTTTTTCAGTTTATCCGTCAGGAATTCTTCCCGCCTTCCCTGCGTAAGGAAGTCCTGGTAGAGATGACCCTGCCGGAAGGAGCGACGATTCGGGCCACGCAAGCGCAAGCCGATCGTTTTGCCAAAGAATTTGAAAACGACCCGGATCTGGCTAGTTTCAGCTACCATGTCGGCGAAGGCGCTCCCCGGTTTGTGCTGACCAGTGATCCGACCTTGCCGAACAGCAACTATGCCCAATTTGTATTTGTCGCCAAAGATTTGACGTCGCGAAATCACCTTCAGGAGAAGATATCGACCCTGTTGGCCGAGAAATTTTCCGAAGTTCGCAGCCATGTTAAATTGCTGCAGACCGGTCCCCCGTCCCCGTATCCGGTGATGCTCCGGGTCAGCGGCGTCGATCACGAGCAGACGCGCCAGATCGCCCACAAAGTGAGCGAAGTTATGTCGGCGCAGCCCTATCTGGCCGATGTCAATCTGGATTGGAACGAAAAAGACAAAATCATGCGCCTCGCGGTCGACCAAGACAAAGCAAGAATGCTCGGCATCGACAATCAAACCCTCGCCACGAGTCTGCAAATGCAGCTGTCCGGCGCCGCTATCGCCGAGTTTCGCCAGGAAGATAAAACCGTTGCCATTGTCTTCCGGATGAATCCCCAGGATCGCAAGGATCTGTCCCGGGTCAAGGATTTGCCGATCCATATAGGCGGCGGAAAATTCGTGCCGCTCAGCCAGATTGCGAAAATCAGCTACGACAGCGAAGAAGGCCTGATCTGGCGGCGCAACCTGAAGCCGACCATCACGGTGCAGGCCGAAATCAATAATGGCATCACCGGCAACGATGCCACGAAAAAAGTTTATGCCGAACTGTCTTCGCTGCGGAACAGTTTGCCGCCCGGATATCGGATTGA
>CAZRQI010000006.1:0-35502 GCA_964602025.1 uncultured Veillonellaceae bacterium | reverse complement strand
GTTGTGGCGGGCGGAATGATGATCAGCTTGAAGCTTCCGCCGATTCGATGGCGGGGCGGATTTCTTGTTTATCACCGATTGATTACGATCGCAGCAATGGTTATGCTTCTAATCCATGGATTGGCATTTTTTATCGATAAATATCAGATGCTGTCCTGGGCGGATGTGTTGATTCCCTTTTGGATTAAGCGGCATTCCGGGGAAATTGCCGCCGGGATTATTGCAGTATATACTATGGGTATCATCACAGGTTCTTCCCACCGATCCGTTATGAAAAGTCTGGGGTGGGAAAAGTGGCGAAAAATTCACTATCTGGCGTTTCCCTGCTACTGGATCGCGTTGTATCATAGCGTGACGCTAAGTAAAAGCAGCAATGCGTTGTTTTTGTCTTTCTTTTATCCAGCCACGGCCGGCATTGTTATTGCGCTGACCGGGTTGCGAATTTGGAGAGCGGTTGAAAGGCGGAAATCGATGAATGAACATTCTGTTGGCTGAAGATGATGCCCGGCTGGGGCGTCTGATCAAACACATGCTGGAATCTGAGCAACACCATGTGTGCTGGGTGTCGGCGGGAAACGAAGCCTTGACGGCCGCAACGGATGGAAATTTTGACGTATTGGTTCTCGACTGGATGATGCCGGTCCTATCGGGTATCGATGTCTGCCGGAAATTACGGGAAGATGGCTATGTTCGCCCTATTCTGATGCTTACAGCCAGGGATGCATTGAATGACCGGATTGCCGGTCTGGATTCCGGGGCGGATGATTATTTGGTCAAACCGTTTGAGTTTGGAGAGTTGTTTGCGCGCTTGAGGGCATTGTCCCGTCGGGGCGAGGCTCCATTGAAGGAAGATTTGGTAGAGATGGGAACTTGGACACTGGACAGAATCCATCGCGTATTGAACCGGGAAGGAGCCGATGTTCAGCTCAGTGCGCGCGAATTTCAGCTGCTCGATTTACTGGCGCAGAACAAAGGCAGGGTTGTACCCCGTGAAGTATTGCTTGACCGGATTTGGGGACTGGGCAGCGAGGTGTCGGAAAACACCTTGGATGCTTACATTCGGCTGCTGCGCAAAAAGATTGACCAACCGGGAGATTGCCCATTAATCAGCACTGTCCGGGGAGTCGGATATAAGGTGGATGCATAGGAATGTTCAGCCGAATTCGTCGCCAATTGACTATTTTATATACGGGACTCACAGCGCTGGCCTTGGGGGGCTTTGCGCTGCTTTTTTATTTTGGCTTTGCTCATTTGCTGATGCATGAACAGGAACGTGAACTGGAAGCCTATGCTGTCCGGGAACTGCGGGAAGTCCGGGAAGTGCTGAAGCACAGGGACCGGACTCGGAACGAAACCAATCGCGAAAAAAACAGGGAATTTCATGTGGAAACGGCCTATGTAATGTTTGCCGTGACATCAAAAGGGACGATCATTACCCCGGGTAATCAGGATGCGGCGTTGAACCTGCCGTCCGCCTTACTGGATAACAGTACTAAGGCAAAACGACCGATGATTTATTCCATTCCAGGAGAGACGGAGTCTTCCCGGCGATTTTTATGGTTGCGCGCATCGATTCAGGAAGATGGGCGGGAACGGGGAGTATTGTTTGTGGGTCGGGACTTGTCGATGTACGAGCACTTTTTGATCTTTTTATCACAGGCGTTGTGGGGGTCTACTCTCGTATTTTTGTTAGTGTCCGGAATTGTCGGGTACTTGGCTGCGGGGAGAGCGATTGCCCCAATACGGCGGTCTTTTGAGGCGCAACGTCAATTTGCCGCTGATGCGTCCCATGAGTTGCGGACGCCGCTTAGCGTGATACAGGCGTCTCTGGATGTGGTGGAAAAGGAAGACGGCAAGAATTTGTCCGGCTTATCCCGACAGATAGTGGAAGACATGAAGGACGAAATTCGACGGATGTCCCGGCTTGTCGGAAATCTTTTGGCCTTGGCGAGAGCTGACGTCGGCGAGTTAAAGTTGAATGTAGAAAGTTTTGATGTGAATCCGGTAGTGGAAACTGTTTTTCGCGGGATGCTGCCCATAGCGGAGGCAAAGGGCGTCAACCTTGCAAGATGTTGCCCGGCAAATCTTGCATTGCATGCGGATAAGGACAGAATTAAACAGCTTTTGATGATTCTTGCGGACAATGGCATTAAATTTACACCGGCAGGGGGGCAAGTGACGCTAAAGGCTGAACGAAATTCCAAAAGTTCCATATTAATGGAGGTGGCGGATACAGGGATTGGAATGGAACCGGAAGAACGGGAACGGATTTTTGAACGGTTTTACCGGGTGGATAAAGCAAGGTCGCGTGAAGAAGGGGGAACAGGATTGGGGTTGTCCATTGCCTCGTGGATTGTGTCGGCTCATGGCGGAAAAATTGAAGTACAGGGAAGGCCGGATGGGGGCAGCGCTTTTCGGGTGTTTTTGCCGAGTAGGCTCTAGCTGCAAAAAAAACATTGTTACATGAGCCGATGCAGGACCCGGCAGAATTTGCGTCGAATATTTCTCAATACATATCCAAAGCATTTTGGCGGTTTATGTGTAGTTTGTTCTCATATAATCTGAGCGAATCCCGTTAAACGCTGTACTTTTTGATAAAAGGCAGGGAGGATTGCAGGATGAGTGACGAATGGGCCTTGAGAAAATTTGTCGCGCCGGAGTTTTTATTTGGGGAAGGAGCTATTGACCTCGCGGGCCAGTATGCGAGAAATCTGGGCGCCCATAAGGTTTTGTTGGTAACGGACCCAGGGGTCAGAAAATCCGGGTGGGTGGACCGTGTGACGGAAAGCCTGTGCCGGCTTGAGATCCCTTATGTGATTTTCGATAATGTTACGGAAAATCCCAAGGTGCAGGAAGTCCGGGCGGGCGCCAAACTGTATGATTCGACCGGGTGTAATCTCATCATAGCGGTGGGCGGCGGCAGCCCGATGGATTGTGCGAAAGGCATCGGAATTGTGTCAAGCCACCAGCGTGATATTGAAGAGTTTGAAGGCGTGGACAGGGTTGAATATCCGATTCCACCGCTGATCTGCATTCCGACAACGGCGGGAAGCTCCGCCGATGTATCCCAGTTTGCCATCATTGCCGATGTGAACCGGCAGATGAAGATGGCCATAGTGAGCAAAGCCGTGGTTCCTGATGTTGCGTTGATCGATCCCCGGACGTTGACTACGCTGTCGCCTTTTCAAATAGCCTGTACCGGCATGGATGCCTTGACCCATGCGATTGAAGCGTATGTTTCCACCGCACATTCACCAATTACCGATTTGCATGCGCTAGAGGCAGTTCGACTGATTACCGCGAATCTGGCCGGCGCGGTTGCAAATCCTTTGTCGCTCAAATTTCAAGGATCAATGATGCTGGCCAGTTTGGAGGCGGGACTGGCTTTTTCCAATGCGATTTTGGGGGCCGTTCATGCCATGGCGCATAGCCTCGGCGGATATCTTGACCTGCCGCATGGAGAATGTAATGCAATCTTGCTGACAGGCGTGGTTGCCTTTAATTATTCGGCCTGTCCGGAACGTTATGATCATATTGCGGAGGCAATGGGCATTTCCATTCAAGGGTGTGAAGCAGAAAAACGGGCGGAACTTCTGGTGGGAAAAATTGCGAAACTGAGGGAGGCCATAGGCATTCTTCCAACCGTTGGCCGGTTGGGCGTAAAAAAATCGGACATTCCCCGGCTCACGGATTTTGCAATGCAAGATGCCTGTATGGCGACGAACCCCATATTTATGCAACGGGAAGACATTGAGGCAATTTATGAAGCAATTCTCTGACAAGCAGCCTGATTTTATCCGGGACAAATTAATCGGATTGGGAGAACATTCCATCCGCAAAAACTACTACCCGGAACTGCAAAAACGGCTGAAAGAATTGGAAACATTCCGCAATCTGCTGGACAAAGTAAATGATGGGATCTTAATGGTGCGTTTGCCGTCGGGTGAAATTGTCGACGCCAATGAAGCGGCATGCACCATTCTGGGTTTTTCCCGCGACCGGTTGTTTGAAACTTCTCTTCCCGAGTTGTTTCCAACAGCGATTGCCGTTTTGCAGCGATTGGGGTATACGCCGGAACAAAGCGGACGTCGGCAGGAATTTTCCACGGAATTCCGCCGCGCCAATGGTTCGCGCGTTCCGATAGAGGGGTCTGTAGACGTGGTGATGCTCGACGAGAATATGTTTGCGGTGGCCATCCTGAGGGATGTTTCCGAACGTAAACGGGCGGATGCCATGCTGCATCACGTGAGTACGCATGATTCATTGACAGGCCTTTATAATCGGGCGTATCTGGAGTTTGAGTTCCAGCGACGGCGAAATTCCATGCCGATGCCCTGCGTTTTGATTGCCTGTGATATTGACGGGTTGCAAATGACCAATGATACCATGGGGCATGCAGCCGGGGACCAACGCCTGATTATGACGGCTGTGATGTTGACTGAATTAATTGCGACCGGCGATATACTGGCTCGGGTGGGGGGCGATGAATTTGCCCTGGTTCGGTATGGAACCGATCGTAAACAGGCGGAGCAACTTTGCCGCCAACTGCGTGAATCTGTAGAGAGCTATAATGCGAACAACAAGGACATTTTTCTTAGTTTATCCGTAGGATATGCGATTGCTGAAACAAAACCGATTGAATTGAACGTGTTGTTGCGGGATGCCGACAATCAGGTGCGCAGGGAGAAACTGCTCCGTTCCAGAAGTACGCGGAGCGGCATTGTAAATACGGTGATGACGTTGCTGGAAGCAAGAGATTTTATTACAGAAGGACATGCGGAAAGATTGGCGTCGTTAGTGAGCGGGCTCGCAGCCAAAATTGGGATGGATTCGAGCCAACAGGATGCGATGAAGCTGTTCGCAAAGTTTCATGATATTGGGAAGGTTGGCATCAGTGATGCTATTCTATTTAAACCGGGCAAATTGAGTCCGGCGGAGAGGGAAGAAATGTCCCGCCACAGTGAAATCGGCTATCGGATTGCCTTGTCATCCGTTGACTTGCTGCATATAGCGGAATGGATTTTGCGCCATCACGAATGGTGGAATGGCAGCGGCTATCCGATTGGCCTTGCAGGAACGGATATTCCCCTGGAATGCCGTATTTTATCGATTGCCGATGCCTACGATGCGATGACCACTGATCGTCCGTATCGCAAAGCTTTGCCGGCGGTTGAAGCCGTCGCGGAATTACGCAATTTTTCAGGAATTCAGTTTGATCCTGATCTTCTGGATCCTTTCTGTGAATTGTTGAGAGAGCAGGGTTTGTTGGATTCATGCAGTATATGTTTGGAGGAGCCTATCGAATGAAGACTATAGCCCGAATGTTGTTGTTTTTGTATGCGATTTCCCTGCCGGTAACCGTATCGGCAGGCACGATGTCGGAATATCTGGAAGCCAAAAAGATTTTTCTTGCAGCCGGAGCCTGCATGGCAGCCTACACGACTCGCCCGGGAAGTTTGGCAATTGCTGCGTTTGAACAGCAAGGCTGGCATGTAGAGCCGTTCAAGAACCAGGGCGAAAAGGCGGATGCCAAATATTTGCTTGCATGGGACACGAACTCCAAAGCGGATCAGGATTTTTATTTGCTGGCGATTGCCGGGACGGAAAGCCTCCGGGATGCGAAAGTGGATTTGCGAACAAAAAAAGTATATTTTGCAGGGACAACGTTGGAAGAGTTTGCGGCTAATGCGGCGCGAAATGACTTGCCTCCGGGGGTTCCCCGCGTGCATGAAGGGTTCAATCAAGCGACTCAGGTTTTGTTGTCGGCAAAATCGGCGCAGGCCAACGATCAGCAGGCGGGTACCGAAAGAATGGTGCCCAGTATCCTTAAGGAAGATTCCGAGGATAAATTGTATTTGGTTGGACATAGTCTGGGTGGCGCGGTCGTGACTCTGGCTGCGGCGCGGTTGCTGGATATGGGCGTTCATCCCGGCCAGATTGAAGTGATCACTTTTGGCGCACCGGCAGTCGGCAATGAGGCGTTCGTACAAAAATATGACGGGAAATTTGCAGTGACGCGGATTGTATTGCCGCGAGACCCTATTCCGGAGGCGCTGCGCAAAGTGTTTGGCGGATATCGGCATATCGGAAATGAAGTGAAATGGCCGTTGCCGGATATTCTTAAGAGCTATTTCAGCCATGATATATCGGTATATGTGGATCTGGCGTTGAAAAATTACTATTCGAAACGCCGTGCGGCGATCAATGAAGGACTCATCCCTCGTTCTGAACCGATGCAGGGGAAAAACCGGCTATATGTTGCGGCGATTAAAAACAACCTGCTTCCGGCGCTGCAGAGTGAGTTTTCGTTTATGCAGGAAGCCCTGTGGGAAGAATATGACAGTATTTTACCGGGCTGTGTAACGGATAGCGGCGAAAAAACTGCGTTATCGGAGATGGAGGCGGCGGCCGCCGCCGGGTGCACCTTGTTGGTTGCGCCGGAAATTCAGGCAGTGAGGGTGCGCGATGACGATACTTATTATATTTCCCTCACTCAAACCGTCTATCGTGTGAGCGACGGAACGACGGTAAACGCGGGAATTTATGGCGGTAATACGAAAGAATTGACTCCGCTGGGTGCGTTGATTAATGAGATCCAAACAATGAGACGGGAAAGTGCAGCCTGGGCAGAAATAAAATAATGAACGGGTTTGGCGGGGAAGGGGACAAACGATTGACAGGGATGAATCAGAAAGAATCGTGCTATCGGGTCGGATTTCTGGGCCCGCAGGGAACATACAGCCATGAAGTCGCACAAAATTTATTTGGTGATTCGATCCTGCTCCAACCGTATGCTTCCATTGATGCAGCCATTCGTGCAGTCGCATCGGGAGAAATCCCCGAATGCATAGTTCCCATTGAGAACTCATTGGAAGGTTCCGTCAATGTTACGCTGGATACCTTGGCTCATGAAGTGGAATTGTTGATTACACGGGAAATTGTTATGCCGATACGGCACAATTTACTGGCGCGAGAAGCTCGGCGCGATGTTGAGCTGATATTGTCCCACCCTCAGGCTTTGGCGCAGTGCCGCCGGACGCTGTCCCGCCTTTATCCGGCAGCGGAGTCCCGGGCCGTGGAGAGCACGGCGGAAGCCGCCCGACGGGTTGCGTCGGGAGAAAAGGGAGCGGCGGCGATTGGTAGCCGTAATGCCGCGATATTATATGGGCTGGAAGTTATTGCGGCGGATATTCAGGATACGACAAGCAACTGTACCCGTTTTGTGACGTTGAAGGTGCAGGCGCCGGATGAAGTGGGAGCCGAACTTTCTGCTAACTGGAAAACATCCGTTGTGTGCCAAATTGATGGCTCGAAACCGGGAAGCTTGCACCGGATTTTGGCTGAAATTGCGGAACGGGAAGTCAACTTGACAAAGATCGAATCCAGGCCCGCCCGTACAGGCCTCGGCGCGTATTTGTTTTTTTTGGATATGGAGGGCAGGAGTTCAGACCTGCGGATTCACCAGGCACTTGCGGCGGTAGAGAAAAAAAGTCTCTGGTTCAAGAATCTGGGTTCCTATCCGATCGTGGAGTGGGAACGCTGACGCAAGCAAATATAATGCTTTTTCGGGCTGTCGCCACATCTAGTGACGGCAGCTTGCTTCTAACAGGAAGGCTGCAGCCCGGGGTTATCCGTGTGAGGGAGAGCCGCATGAATACAAAAAAAGATCCGTGCCTGAGGCCGGATTGTGAAAAGCGAGGCTGAAAAACTAGTGGCAGGATTGGGCTCTTTTTCAAGAACTGAAATGTTGATTGGAACGGCGGCGATGGATAAATTGGCTGCCAGTCATGTGATGGTGTTTGGTATTGGCGGAGTGGGCAGTTTTACGGTGGAAGCGTTGGTAAGGGCGGGTGTGGGGAACCTGACGTTGGTGGATGACGATTGTATCTGCCTAACGAATATCAATCGTCAATTGCATGCTACCGTCCGTACTGTGGGTCGTCCCAAAGGGGAAGTCATGCGGGAACGGGTCTTGGAGATCAACCCGCGCGCGAATGTGACGGTTATTCAAAAATTTTACTTACCGGAAAATGCCGAAGAGTTTTTTGCGGAAAAATGCGATTATATTGTTGATGCCATCGATACGGTAACGGCCAAGATAGATCTTATCGTGCGAGCCCAGTCCAAAGGGATTCCGGTGATCAGTTGCATGGGGGCGGGCAATAAAATGGATCCGACTCGGTTTGAAGTGGCGGACATTTTTAAGACGTCTGTTTGCCCGTTGGCGAAAGTTATGCGGTATGAATTGCGCCAACGGGGAGTAAAGAAGCTAAAGGTAGTGTATTCCAAAGAAAAACCGATGGAACCCAATGACGATCCTTCTTCCGGTTGTCGCGCCAATTGTATATGCCCGCCGGGTTCGAAACGAACCTGTACCATCCGGCGCCGGATTCCCGGCAGCATTTCCTTCGTTCCATCCGTAGCGGGATTAATCCTGGCAGGAGAAGTGATCAAAGAGCTGATCGGTTATTGCGAAGTGACGGATGCGTGAATTCGATTTCTCCCCAAAATGATTGCGTTTTATTCACGCAGTCCCAGTGCTTTCATGCGTCGCCACAGAGTGGACCGGCTGATTCCCAAAAGTTCGGCGGCTTCTGATTGGCGGCCATGTGTTTGTTCTAGAACGTGCCGGATCTCGGCTGCGCTTTTTCCTACGGGCAAAATAGGAGCAGGGCCGGCAAAGTCATCCGTGTCGTCGTCTCCCATCATACGAGTTACAAGATTGGGACTGATGGAGTCCTGACGACAAACCGCCACAATTCTTTCGACGGTGTTTTGCAATTCCCTGACGTTTCCGGGCCATTCATATTGAGTCAAACGTTCTATCGATTCGGGGTTCCAGCGTAACGGCTGGATGGCGTTTTTTTCAAAACGTCGCAGCAGCAGTTCGGCGAATTGCCGGATATCTTCACGACGTTGGCGCAGGGGCGGCAGACGTAGGCGCAACACGTTGATCCGATAATACAGGTCGGCGCGGAATTGGCGCTCTGAGACCAGTTGCTTGAGGTTTTTATTTGTGGCGGCGATAATTCGTACGTCGACAGGCAACACTTTGTCGCTGCCCAGCCGCATTACTTTTTTTTCCTGAATGACCCGCAACAATTTGCTTTGTATGGCAAAATCCATTTCGGCAATTTCATCCAGGAACAAGGTGCCGCCATGAGCAATTTCCAGCAATCCCTGCTTTCCTTTTTGATTGGCGCCGGTGAAGGCTCCGCCGACATAACCGAATAATTCACTTTCAAGAATCTGGGCGGGAAGGGCGGCGCAGTTTATTGCAACGAAAGGCTTTTTGGCGCGATTACTGGCATTGTGGATGCTTTGCGCAAAAACTTCCTTGCCGGTACCCGTTTCGCCGGTGATGAGCACGGAAGAGTCGGTAACGGCAAATTCCTGGGCTACGGCAACGGCATCGAGAATAATCCGGCTGTTGCCGATAACGTCGGCGAAGGTGAAAGTGGCCGTGTGACCGCCGGCATAAATTTTTTTGCGAATGGCCGCCTCCCACTGCTGAATTTTTCCGGTGTCCTGAAAGGTTGCGATGGCGCCGGAAATTTTTTCATTCACCAGAATGGGAAGTTTGTTGCAGAGAATTTGAGTACCTTGCAGCTCGATGATTTGCCCCAATTCATCGCGGCCGGTATGAATGAGACGATTGAGATTCAGCTGTGGCAAAACCTGACTGATTGGTTTTCCCAATGCGGCTGATCCGGGAATGCCGGTAATACGGCTGGCTACGGGATTGAAAATGATGACATGTTCTTCCTGATCTATGGAAATGACACCTTCGTAGGAATAATCCAATACGGTGCGAAATAAAGTTCCTTTAAGCTTTTCCAGCAAGCGGGCTTCGAAAATACGTTTTGCCTCCATTACGGACTGCACCACGCCTTCGGCGCCGCTGCGGATCAGTACACACGGAACGTTGTGCTTATGCGCCACCTGTCCGGTAATAACACCGCCGACTACGACGTCGACTCCCTCGCGAAATGCCTGCAATACCCGAAATTCCGCTTCATATTCGGTTTGGATAAGATAGTGGCGCAGATCAACATTCAAAATGGGGGCTAAACAGTCAATTCCGATCACCATCGAAGGGAAAGCTACGATTCCGATACGGTTTCCATATTGGCGGGCTTGATCAATGGTTCGCAGGATATCAAAGCCGGTGATGGGAACTTCCACCACGGTTATTTCCGGTAAAGCTTTTTTGACCGCCAAAGCGGTTCCACCCCGGGTAATGATAATTTCAGTTCCCTGACGTACCAACTCGAGGGCGCGGAGAGCTCCGGCGCTAAGCAGACCCTGCTCAATGCGGACATCGGGATGAGTTTCGGACAAGGCTGAAGTCGCAATGGCAAAAAGGTCATCATCTGGAGCCAAAAAAGCAATCATCGAAATCCTCCGTGAAACAAAATGAGACGTTCTGAAACAAAGATACTGCATATTACGTTTCAATGCAACAGGAATATTCTAATAAGTAGGTAAAATATGCGGCAAATTAGGTTGGCATTGTTTTTGCATAGGATATAGAAATGACGAGGGAAAGTTTAGGAAACGCTTGAAAGGAGGAATATAAATCTAAAAACAGGCGGGAGATTCCGTTACGCAAGCGACGAACGCTTCGGGCAGACTGCAGAAGTTTGCTGATTTCATGAATGAAAGGACGGAGATGGTTGAAATGAAAGAATACACGATGAAATATGGCAAAGGCGAGGTAAAGTTTTCTCTCGACCCGACATTGGTAAAAGAAGAGTTGTTTATTAACGAATTTCCGGCTCTGCCGGATCCTGCGGCGGCAGTGCTGGAGGCAATCCGAAATCCAATTGGCGCTCCGGCGCTGAGGGATATTGTAAAACCGGGCCAGACGGTGGCTTTTATTGTTAATGATCCTACACGAATTGCCCGCAGTTATGTATTTTTGCCGGTAATGATGGATGAATTGAATGCCGTCGGTGTACCGGACTCCGATATGCGGATCGTTTTTGCATTGGGAACCCACCGCGCAATGACCGAAGCGGAGATGGCGGAGGAAGTCGGTGCAGCAGTCGCCAAGCGCGTGAAAATGTATAATCCCGATTGTCACGATGAAAGTACGCTCAAATATTTCGGAACGACCTCACGGGGAACGAAGGTCGGTTTCAGCAAACTCGTGACGGAAGTGGACCACATTATCTGCACCGGCGGTATCGTTCATCACTTCTTTTCCGGGTTCGGCGGCGGTCGCAAGGCGATGTTGCCTGGAGTGGCTGCCTATGAAACCATCCGCCACAATCACAGCATGATGTTCGATCCCAATGCGGTCATCGGCAAGCTGGAAGGCAATCCGGTATATCATGATCAGGTTGAAGGCGTGGAAATGTGTCGCCCCTCGTTCCTGATCAATGTTGTGCTGGATGAAGAAAAGCGGTTCCTCGCGGTGTATGCGGGCGATTATATCGAAGCCCACAAGGAAGCCTGCAAGATGGTGGACAAGGTGTATGGCGCGGAAGTGAAGCAGGAAGCGGATCTGGTTATCGCCTCCTGCGGCGGGTTCCCCAAAGACATCAATGTATATCAACTCCAAAAAACGATGGATAACGCTTGGTGCGCCGTAAAAGAAGGCGGCGTGGTCATCATTCTGGGCGAATGCTGTGAGGGTTCCGGCTCTGCCCAGTATGAAAAGATGATGAAGGAACATAAGACTCCGGAAGGAATTGAAACCGCACTGCGGAAAAACTTCGAAATCGGCGCGCACAAGGCGTATGCCGTTACCCGTCTGATGAAAAAAGCCGAGTTTATCCTGGTGTCTTGCATGGAGCCTGATTTTTCACAGATGCTTCTGTTCACACCGGCCAAGAATATTGAGGAAGCGCTGAAACTTGCTTATAAAAAACTCGGTCCCAAACCCACGATTACGCTGATGCCGATGGGAGCGATCACAGTTCCGCTTAATACGCGGCCAACGAAGTAAAACAGGGAGGTATGCTGTTTCATGCATGCGATAGAAAAAATCCTGGCCAAAGCGGCCGGTAAAGCGACGGTTACAACAGGCGAAATTGTGAATTGCAAAGTGGATATGGCAGGGATCAATGATTTGTACCTGCAGACTATTCGCTCGTTTCACGAAATGGGCGGAAAAAAAGTTCACGACCCGAAAAAAGTCGTGGTGTTTCTGGATCATTATGCACCGGCGTCGACGATCATGCAGGCGGATAATCAGAAGCTGTTCCGTGAATTTTGCTGGGAGCAGGGAATTGATCTGTTGATGGATGTTGATCAAGGTGTGTGCCATCAGGTCATGGCTGACAAAGGGCTCGTTTATCCAGGGCAGGTATTGGTCATCACCGACTCCCATACTACCATTCACGGCGCATTTGGCGCATTCGGCACAGGTGTCGGCGCTACAGACCTTGCCATTATCATGGTGACTGGGCAGCTTTGGTTCCGGATACCCGAAGTTATTCGCATTCAACTGGACGGCGAGTTGCCCAAGGGGGTGTATGCAAAGGATATCATTCTCAAGGTCATCGGGTCGCTGGGCGCAGACTATGGCGTTTATAAGGCGGTGGAGTTTACCGGGCCGGTTCTCAAACAACTCAGTATTTCCGAACGCATGTGCATGTGCAACATGACAACGGAATTGGGCGCCAAGACCGCCTATATCCAGCCGGATGAGATTACGCTGGAGTTCTTGAAGGGAAAAGTTCAACATGAATATGAGATTTTCACTACCGATCCCGGATATAAATACGCAGCGGAGCACACTTTCGACGTAACAGGAATGACGCCGCAGATTGCGGCGCCGCACAGCGTCGATAATGTGGCTCCCATTGCACAATATGCAGGAACTCCGGTGAACCAGGCGTTTCTGGGTACCTGTACGGGTGGGCGCGTGGAAGACCTGGCCATTGCCGCCGGAATTCTGCAGGGTAAAAAAATCAATTCGCATACGCGATTTATCGTGGTTCCCGCATCCAAGAATGTTTTGCTGGAAGCCATGGCAAACGGCACGATGAAAACACTGGTTGAAGCGGGCGCCACGTTTGTGACGCCAGGCTGTGCAGCCTGTCTGGGGACGCATGAAGGAATGCTGGGCGCCGGTGAAACGTGCATCACGGCTTCCAGCCGAAACTTTCCCGGGCGTATGGGCTCCGGCAAGGCAAACATTTATCTGGGATCTCCGGCCACTGTGGCGGCGGCAGCGTTGGAAGGCAGAATTGTTGATCCAACCGAATATCTGAAATAGGGGTGAAGAATGTGCAAAAGGTACTAAAAGGCAAAGCCTTTGTTTATGGGCCGAACATCGATACCGACCAGATCTATCCAGGGCGATTTCTTGACCTGACGGATCCGGATCAGGTCGGGAAACATGCGTTGGAAGGCGCGGATCCGAACTTTGTAAAAGAAGTGCAAACCGGTGATTTTATTGTGGCTTCCACGAATTTCGGCTGCGGGTCCAGTCGTGAGCATGCTGCCGTCACTCTAAAAGCTGCGGGTGTTGGGGCTATTCTGGCGGATTCTTATGGCCGGATTTTTTATCGCAACGCAATCAACCTTGGCGTCCCATTGATCGTTTGTCCCGGTATCGGTAGCATCGTAAAACGGGGGGATGTTTTGACGGTTGACATGACGAGCGGTAAAGTCTCGAATGAGACGACGGGCGCGACAGCACAGGCCCAGCCCTTGTCCGACTATGTGATGAATATTCTCGAAAGTGGTGGAATCAAACCCCTCATCAAAAAACAATACGGGCAGGCTTAACAATGAATCATTAAAAAATACGCGGCCTCCTTTCGGATGACCGCGTATTTTTTAATAATTAAGCTCTGCGAGGGCGCCTGACCGAGGTGCGTTCCATTGGAAGGTCCATCGGGAGCGCCAATGCATTCTCCGTTTGTGAGGATACCAGATTAATAAAAGCCCGCGAAGACGGAGAGAGTTGTCGCCCCTTTTTCCAAGCCAGCCCAATTTGAACATGTATGGGGGGATCCAGTGGAACTCCGACGATTTCTACAAGACCCTCCAAGGCCATCCGCATTAAAAACGAAATACCGACGCCGTGAGCCACCAAAGATTTAACCGTTTCAATCTGACCGGAATTAAATACAATATTGGGTTCCACACCTTCTGTCTGGCAACGTTTCAGAACGGCATGACGTTGAAAGAAATTGTTTTTCAGCAGAATGAATTTTTCCTGACGCAACTCGTCAAAAGTTACGGCTTCTTTCTTTGCCAGGGGATGCTTTCTCGACACAGTCAGCAGGATTTCCTGTTGAGTCAGTCGAACAGTCTCAAGAGCGCCATGATTCTCTTCCGGCAATATGATAATGCCTAAATCCAGTTCTTCCTGTTCAATCAACCGGTTGGCGGCGAAGGATCCCTCCTCGTAAACGTTCAGGGTTAGCTGGGGGTACTGGGTCTGAAAACTGGTAAACAGATATGGAAACAGGCAGGAACCGATCATGGGCGGAATAGCCAGCTTAATCGTTCCCCGGGCCAAATTGCGGAGATCATTCATTTCCGTCATCGTATCCTGAAGGTCGTGCAATAGTTTACAGGCACGTGTATAAAATAATTTTCCCTCATCGGTCAGCACGGCTTTTTTTTGGCTTCGATCAAATAAATCAACACCCAGGTCTTCTTCCAATTTACGAATGGAATGTGTAACACAGGGCTGACTGACATACTGTTTTTCTGCTGCCCGAGTAAAGCTGCTGGTTTCCACTACAGATACAAAATACTCCAATTGCCTGATTTCCATGTGGTTTCCTCATTCTTTCATCGTGCTTTTGTGTATTACCATATCCAATCATTACTATAATTTATTATATCATGTTCTTCATATATTGGATTTATAAAGAGTCTGAATGTTATAGTAAATACATAAAGAAGTCCGGGAAGTTTTCCTTGGTCTGTCTTTTTGCATGCGTAGGGAAGCCGTGCCTGGACAGACCACCTAAAACGTGTATGAAAAAACGAAAAGGGAGGAAAATTCATGAACAAAAACCTAAGGAACGGACTCATTGCCATTGCTGTAGGCCTTATTCTCTGGTTCATTCCTACTCCCGCCGGCCTGAAACCGCAGGCTTGGCAGCTGGTGGCTGTTTTTGCGGCCACGATTCTCGGCTTTATTCTACAGCCCTTGCCGATCGGCGCTGTTGCCTTTATTGGCTTGGGCATCGCCGGCCTGTTGAAAGTTCTGACACCGGCGCAGATTCTGGCGGGTTTCGGCGATACCACGATGTGGCTGATCGTTTCGGCCTTCATATTTGCCAAAGGATTTATTAAAACTGGGTTGGGCAAGCGGATCGCCTATAGAATCATGGGCGCCATCGGCGACAGCTCTCTCAAGCTGGGTTATGCTTTGGTACTCAGCGATTTGATCATTTCGCCGGCAACGCCTTCGAACACGGCGCGCGGTGGCGGAATCATGTACCCGATCGTGCGCAGCCTGGCATCGGCGTTCGGTTCCGAACCAGGGGAAAGTTCCCGCAAGATCGGCGCTTATTTGATGAAGACCGCTTTTCAGGGCAACACGATCACTTCCGCCATGTTTCTGACGGCGGTAGCGCCGAACTCCCTGTGCGCCGCGATGGCCATGCAGGTGGCCAAGGTGGATTTGAGTTGGGGAACTTGGGCGATTGCCGGCATTGTACCCGGTTTGATCAGTCTGGCGATTGTGCCGTATGTCCTGTACAAGATTTATCCGCCGGAAATTCATAAGACACCGGAAGCCAAAGAGATCGCCCACAAAGAACTTACTAAAATGGGACCGATGTCAATGGGCGAAAAAGTGGTGGCGAGTGTATTTCTACTGGCGTTGGTTCTGTGGGCAACTTCCAGCTTTACAAAAATCAATGCGACCGTGGTCGCCATCGTTTGCGTCGGCCTGATGCTGATCGGGCAGGCCATCGAATGGAAAGATGTTCTGGAAGAAAAGGGTGCTTGGGATACGCTGATCTGGATGGGTGGTCTGATCAGTTTGGCAGGCGCTTTGAACAAAGTCGGAGTGATTGCCTGGTTTGCCAAATTGGTGGCCGGTTCGCTGGTCGGGATTTCCTGGCAGGTAGCGTTGGTGATTTTGTTGATTGCATATATGTACTCCCACTATGCGTTTGCCAGCTTGTCGGCGCATGTCACCGCGATGTATGCGGCATTCCTCGCCGTGGCGGTTGGCGCCGGCGCACCGCCTTTTCTGGCGGCAATGTCTTTGGGCGTTTTGTCCGCGTTGATGGGCGGCATTACCCACTATGCAACCGGCCCGGCGCCGATCTACTATGGAGCCGGCTATATTCCCCAGGGAACATTCTGGAGCCTCGGGTTTGTGGTTTCGGTCATCAATATGGTTGTGTTCCTGGGCATTGGATCGTTCTGGTGGAAAATGGTCGGTCTCTGGTAAGTTGTTATATGAAAATGAAAAAGTGGAAAGGAAGGATCGTTCATGCGAGAATTGCCTGTTTCCCAAATTACGGCAGCCGTGGCGGAGCTGGCCAAGCAAGCCAATTGCTATTTGCCCAAGGATGTGTATGAAGCCTTTAAGAAAGCCCGCGCAAGCGAACCCTCTCCCAGCGGTCAGGAGATTATCGGTCAGCTGATGGAAAATGCCGACATTGCCCGTAATGAAGATATGCCGATTTGTCAGGACACAGGGTTGGCCGTTGTTTTCATTGATGTGGGCCAGGATGTCCATCTTACCGGCGGATCGCTTGATGAAGCCATCCATGCGGGTGTAGCCAAAGGATATGTTGACTATTATCTGCGAAAATCTGCCGTGGCGGAGCCTTTGTTCGAACGCAAAAACACCAAGGACAATACCCCGGCCGTCATTCATACCCGAATCGTGCCGGGCGACAAAGTAAAAATTAAACTGGCCCCCAAGGGAGCGGGTTCTGAAAACAAAAGCGCCGTAAAAATGCTGGTTCCCGCCGATGGCGTAGCCGGCGTCAAGAAATTTGTCGTGGATACGGTGAAGACGGCAGGATCCAATTCCTGTCCACCGATGGTGGTCGGCGTGGGAATCGGCGGCACCATGGAAATGGCCGCTATCTGTTCCAAACGCGCTGCCGCCCGGGACGTGGTTTCCCGCAACGGGGATGACCGCTATGCAGCATTGGAAGAGGAGCTGCTGATCTTGATTAATAAGACCGGCATCGGACCACAAGGCCTCGGCGGTCTTACCACGGCGCTAAAAGTCAACGTTGAATGGTATCCCACACATATTGCCAGTCTGCCGGTAGCCGTCACCATCAACTGTCACGCGGCCCGTCATGCTGAAGTAGAGTTGTAGGAGGGATGGCAAACATGGCTAAAGAACCGATTCGCATTACTGCTCCTTTCGATGAATCCGTCGCCCGTTCTCTGAAGGCCGGCGACAGTGTGCTGATTTCCGGGACCATCATTGCGGCGCGCGACGCGGCGCACAAATTGATGGTGGAAGCTCTCGACCGCGGCGAGGCGCTGCCAGCCGACATGAAGAACCAGGTTGTGTATTATGTCGGGCCCGCGCCGGCAAAGCCGGGTGAACCGATTGGCTCCGCCGGACCGACGACTTCCGGCCGGATGGATAGTTACACGCCCCGCCTGATCGAAGAAGGCCTTCGGGGCATGATCGGCAAAGGCAACCGAAGCCAGGCCGTCATCGATGCCATGAAAAAACATGGTGTGGTTTATTTCGCCGCCGTGGGCGGCGCCGGCGCATTGATCGCCAAACGGATCAAGGAGTACAAGGTGCTGGCCTATGAAGAACTGGGGCCGGAAGCGATCGCCAAAATGACCGTCGAAGATTTCCCGGTGATTGTGGTCATGGATTCGGAAGGCAATGATTTCTACAAGGTAGGACAGGCTCCTTACGTTCAGGAGTAAGCGCGCGGAAAGCAAGGAGGGAATGCAGGCTTGAACAGTAACGATTTTTATCTGAAACGGCTTCACTCCCTGATGGGAGTCGTACCACTGACATTTTTCCTGTGTGAACACGTTTTTACCATTACCCGGGCGATTGCGGGTCCCAAGGCATTTGACGCGGCGACGGCCTTTTTGCAGAGTCTGCCGATGCTGCCCGTCCTGGAACTGCTGTTTATCGCGTTACCGCTGTTGTTTCATGGCGTTTACGGGTTGTTTATCACATTTGAATCCAAGAACAATGCTTTCGCGTACACATATGCCCGAAATTGGAACTTTTATCTGCAGAGGGTTACAGCGATCATCACCTTGGTGTTCGTTGCCTGGCACGTATATTTGTTCCGCTTCGGCGGCGCCGGGATGGGCCAGGTGACGACCTTCGCCATGGTGGCGAAGATTTTTGCCGATCCCATGATGTTGGCGTTGCATGCCATTGGCTTTGTCTGCGCCGTGTTCCACCTGACCAACGGACTCTGGACTTTCCTAATCACCTGGGGCGTCACCGTGGGACCACGGGCGCAACAGGTCAGCCAATATCTGATGTGGGCTTTGTTTGCCGTGATGAATGCCGGCGGACTCGTTGCGCTCACGTACTTCCGGGGATAGGGGGCGGCAGAAGATGAAATTTATCGTAATCGGTGGCGGCGCAGCCGGCTTGATGGCCACACTGCGGATTGCCGAACTGAAACAGAATGTGGAACTGTTCTCCCTGGTGCCGGTCAAGCGTTCGCACACGGCCTGCGCCCAGGGCGGAATCAATGGAGCGATCAATACCAAGGGGCAAAACGACTCCACGCAACAGCACTTTGAAGACACGATTCTCGGCGGCGACTTCCTCGCCAACCAACCGCCGGTTAAAGCCATGTGCGATGCGGCGCCAGGCCTGATTCACCTGCTGGACCGCATGGGAATGATGTTTACCCGTACTCCGGAAGGATTGCTGGATCTGCGTCCCTTTGGCGGAACCAAGCACATTCGTACCGCGTTTTCCGGCGCAAGCACCGGCCAACAACTTCTGTATGTTATGGATGAACAGGTACGTCGGTATGAGGAACAAAAACTGGTCACAAAACACGAACATCACGAATTTATCCGTCTGATCCTCGATGACAACGGCGAGTGCCGCGGCGTCGTGGCGCAGGATCTGTACACCATGAAAATGGAGGCTTTCGCAGCGGATGGCGTTATCATCGCCACCGGCGGGATCGGCATGGTGTTCGGCCGCAGCACCAACGGGACGATTTCGACTGGAGCGGCGGCATCCATTGCCTATCAACAGGGCGCCATTTACGGCAATGGCGAATTCATTCAGATTCACCCGACCGCTCTGCCTGGCGAAGACAAACGCCGTCTGATGTCGGAATCGGCCCGCGGCGAAGGCGGTCGCATCTGGACGATGAAGGACGGCAAGCCCTGGTACTTCCTTGAGGAATGGTATCCGGCTTATGGAAACCTGGTTCCGCGCGACATTGCGGCCCGGGCGATCTTCAAAGTATGTACGGAAATGGGGCTGGGCGTTGACGGACAAAATCTCGTCAATCTCGACCTGACGCATCTCGATCCCAAAGAAATCGACCGGAAACTTGGCGCCATCGTGGAAATCTACGAGAAATTCGTCGGCGAAAATCCCCGCAAGGTGCCAATGAAGATTTTCCCGTCGATGCACTATTCCATGGGCGGGTTGTGGACCGATTACGGCCATCATACCAACATCCCGGGTTTGTTTGCGGCCGGTGAATGCGACTACATGTATCATGGCGCAAACCGTCTCGGCGGCAACTCGTTGCTGTCAGCAACCTATAGCGGCATGGTGGTCGGCCCTTCCGCCGTCAACTACGCCAAAGAGCGGGGAACGCGCAAACCTCTCGATTCGAACGTGTTGCAGGCTGCCAAGGAACGCGAGGAAGTCGTGTTCGAAAACCTGTTGCGTATGGATGGCAAGGAAAATCCCTTCCAAATTCATCGCGAAATGGGCGACTGGATGACGGAGAACGTTACCATCCAGCGGTTTAACAAAAAGCTACAGGAAACCGACGACAAACTGGCGGAATTGCAGGAACGCTGGAAACGGGTCGGTGTCAGCGACTCGTCGAAGCACGCCAATCAGGTGGTCTTGTTTACCCGGCAGCTTTGGAATATGCTGGAACTGTCCCGCGTGATTACCAAGGGCGCCTTGCTGCGGAATGAAAGTCGCGGCGGTCATTTCAAACCGGAGTTCCCCGAGCGGGATGATGAAAACTGGTTGAAGACGACCAAAGCGACTTGGTCGCCGGACGGGCCGCAATTCAGTTATGAAGAAGTGGATACTTCCTTGATCAAACCGCGGGCGCGACGTTATGATGTGGACAACACCAAAAAATCCGATGCTGGTCAGGCCGCGAAGGGGGCGAAATAAGATGGGCGAAACGCAAAAAACCGTTCATCTGATTGTGCAACGGCAGGATTTGCCGGATTCAAAACCGTACACCGAAGAATTCGTAGTACCCTGGTCCTTGGGCATGAACGTGGTCTCCGCCCTGATGGCGGTGCAGAAAAATCCGGTGACAAAGGACGGCAAAGTGACAAAACCGGTGGTGTGGGAGTGCAATTGTCTGGAGGAAGTCTGCGGCGCTTGCGCCATGCTGATCAACGGCAAACCGCGCCAAGCCTGTTCCTGTCTGGTGGACAGCATACCCCAGCCGATTCGGCTGGCACCGCTCAGCAAGTTTCCGGTAGTGCGGGACTTGATGGTCGACCGGCAGAAAATGTTCGACAACTTGAAAAAAATGCAGGCATGGGTGGCCATCGACACGACGGCCAACCTTGGACCAGGACCCCGCATGTCGCGGGCGCAGCAGGAAGAAGTCTATCCCCTGTCACGTTGCATGACCTGCGGCTGCTGCATGGAAGCCTGTCCCAACTTCAACGAGAAATCCGCATTCCTGGGGCCAGCGCCGGTGGCGCAGGTTCACCTGATGAATCAGCATCCAACCGGGGCCATGCAAAGGGCCGGGCGGTTGGAAGCCCTGATGGGACCCGGCGGGATCGCCGGTTGCGGCAACGCCCAGAACTGCGTGGAAGTCTGTCCGAAGAGCATTCCCTTGACCACATCGTTGGCCAAACTGAATCGCCAAGTCAACAAATTTGCTTTGAGCAAGTTGTTTGACAACTAACAGATCCCCGAAAAACATGAAGGAGCTGTCTCGGTTTGAGACAGCTCCTTCATGTTTTTTTAGTGCTATGTCAATAATCAATTGGATTTCTCGATGGTTGAGAATTTTTTGATCCGTTTCGGCTGCATCAAATTGTCCTGGGGATTGATCCGGTGCATTTCGGATTCGATACGATATAAGGCCTCGGCGGACATCTGCAAGCCAAAGTCGGTGTTCCGATCCCGCCACCAGTAATAAGCGGCGCATTGATCCATAAGATACCGGGAGGTTTGGGCGACTTCGCCGGCGCGAATGTTCCAGTCGGCGATAAAAGGGCCATTGACCAAAGTTCTTCGGTATTCATGCATGGAAGGCAAATCTGTGAGAACAGACAGCACTTTGCCGGCACTGGGCCGAAACCGTCGAATCAATCGCTTCATCCGGGCGATTTCCGCTTCGGAGTGCTCGGATTGGTAGCCGTACCAACGGGTGGAATCGATCATCAGGCCGGAGGCAAGGGAAATTGTTCTTAAAAAATACTCCGGGTGTCGCCCATAAAAAGTATTTTGCGGATATGCTTTTTCCAGCGCCAGGCGCAAAAACGTCCCCGGCAATGGGGCGCCGCGTGTCTGGAAGGCAATATCCCTCAGCCGGGGACCTTGTAACTCCAGTACGTGCCGCATTTCCAGCGTTTCCAGCCGATCATGCCGCTTCATCGCCGGATCATCGAACCGTGTCGGATCGACGACGTAGCCGCCATGTCGGTTGATCAGATCGTGGATGAAGGAGTCGACAATGTAATGGGACAGCCAGCCGATGGCAAAAGCCCGGTCCGACGGTTGTTCGGCGCTGACCAGCAACTGAAGGGCGACTTTCGTTGGCAATAACTCGTGCACGTCGTCGAGTTGGGCGGAGACCGGACGGAGATTTTTCGGCAGGGTGATGCCGTATTGCTGCTGCAATTGCCCATTGATCCGCGGGCTGGAGATCATGTGGGCCAGCCAGGCGGAATCGGGCGCAAGCGAGCCGAGAAAAAACGCGGTCCGGGTCTGATCCTGGCGATCGAGAAAATTTCCGGACGGCGAATTCAACATGATATCGGCAAAATATAGATGTCCGTACACCTGGCTGGCGCAGGCCAATTGGGGTGTGCTCGGTACGAGAAGAAAAAAGAAGAGAATCAATCTGCCCCAAAAACGTTGCATGGCTCACGCCTCCTCCAGGACAAATCATGGAATTATCATTGAAATAATACGGCAAGCATAGACAAAAATCCTTCCGGAGAAATCAGTCCTTTGCTGACGCAGGAAAAAAACGCCAGCCAGCGAAAATACATAAAGAAGCAGAATAGCGGAAAGGAAGCATGCGATGCAGGAGTGGCAGATCGATTTTTTTCGTCCTGAAGATGCGCCAGGAGTCGTTTCCCTCTATCGATCGGTCTATGGGGAAGATTATCCCGTGAAAACAGTATATGATCCGGACCATCTGTGCAAGGAGAGGGAACGGGGTGATGTATATCGCGTCATTGCCCGATCCCCGGCGGATGAAGTCATCGGTCACATTGCATTCTACCGCTCGTCGCCGCCAAATCGCCGGCTGTATGAATACGGGCAAATGATGATCCGGTTTGACTGGCGAAACACAGCTTTGGCGTTCGAACTAGGCGATTTCGCCGTTGATGTCATTGCCAGGGAACAGGGAATCGACGATTTGTGGGGCGAAGCGGTCTGCCATCACCCGGTGACGCAACGGATGTGCGCCGGACAGGGCTTTTTGGCAATGGGAATCGAGCTGGGCCTGATGCAGGGGGAAGCTTGTTCGCGCGCTATGCAGCACCGCACTGATCCGAGTGAGCGGGTGTCGGCCGTATTGGTGTTCCGCAGCAAGGTGGTCCGCAAACAGAGCTTGTTTGTTCCGGCGGAATACGAAGCGATATTGCGGGAGCTTTACGAACAGTGGAGTGATGAATCGATCCTGACGCTGGCAACGGGAACGACTTTTCCGGAGTATCCGGGCCGGTATGAAAGCCAAGCCTTTGCTGAAGCGGGCGTCGCCCGCTTCACGATAGCAGAAGTTGGCGAAGATTTTGTGATCCGGCTGGCGCAATATGAGACGACTGCTTCCGCGAATGGCTGTGTGGTGATGCAGGTGCTTCTTTCCATGACGGATTCGGCGATTGGCGTAACTGTATCGATGCTGCGGCGGAAGGGTTATTTCTTTGGGGGGGCCCTGCCGCGATGGTTCGGGGAAGATGGGTTGCTAATGCAGAAGGTGTTGGAACCGCCGGACTTTTCCAAGATTGTGCTGGCGACGAAACAGGCCCGGCATTTGGGAGAATTTATCAGGAAAGATTATGAGCAGGTTCGGATTGCCACCGTGGGAGCCCTGTTGGAACGGCGGGCCGCTGAAGGCGGCGACCGCACGGCGGTGATCTGGGCGGCGCGCAATCTGCGACAGACATACGCAGAATTGTACGATGCCGCGATAAAAGTGGCGAAAGCCATTGCCGCTTGCGGGATCGCTCCGGGCGACCATGCCGCAGTCTGGGCGCCGAATGTGCCAGAGTATCTGGCTGTCGAGTTTGGCTGCGCCCTAGCCGGCGTGCCGATCCTTTTTATAAACTCCGGGTACAGGGCCTATGAACTGGAATATGCCCTGCGGCAATCGGATACTCGGATTCTGTTTCTGGCGGATGGCAACCTGCAGGCGGGAGAGTACGAGGATATTGTGCGCGAGGTGCGGGCGCGCCTCCCGGAACTGCGCCATGCCGTGGTATTCGGGGAAAATACCGGGGAAGGCTTTACGGCCTGGACGGAATTTCTTGCGCGGGGGGATGGGTGTGATAACTTGGCCGTTGTTGGCGGCGGCGATGTTTTCAGCATTCAATACACCTCCGGTACGACCGGCCAGCCCAAAGCCGCGATGCTCAGTCATCAGGCCTATGTTTCCAACAGTTTTGCCATAGCGGAACGGCAGGGATTGACAGACACCGATGTGGTTTGCGTGCCGTTGCCGCTGTTTCACGCCTATGGCTGTCTGACATTGCTTTCAGCCTTTGCGGCAGGGGCCTCCGCCGTGGTTATTGAGCGTTTTCGCGCGGCTGATCTTCTCGCCGCTGCGGAGCGATACGGCGGCACCTCCATATCCGGCACCCCCACTATGTTTGTCGCGGCGTTGTCGGAACTCGACGAACGGGCCTACGTCTTGTCCACTATGCGGGGCGGCAATGTCGCCGGCGCCTTCTGTCCGCCGGATTTGGCGCGGCAGGTAGCCGAACGCATGCACGCGCCGGAGTTCGGAATCCTATATGGATCGACCGAGGGACTGGTCAGTCTGATGAACTCTCCCGACGCGCCGTTGGCGGACCGAACGGGCACAGTAGGCATTCCGATGCCCGGTTATGCGGCGAAGCTTGTTGATTCCGGTACCGGCGAAACCTTGCCGCCGGGGGAGCAGGGTGAACTGTTGCTGCGCGGCCCCGGACTCATGCGGGGATATTACCGCATGCCGGAAGCCACTGCCAAAACCATTGACGAACAAGGCTGGCTGCATTCCGGAGACTTGGCCGCGGTTGACGAGGCTGGCCGGTTTCGCATCACGGGCCGCATCAAGGAGCTGATCATTCGGGGCGGCGAAAATGTGTTTCCGGCGGAGATTGAAGCGTTCCTGCTAACGCATCCGAAAGTGAGGGACGCCCAGGTAGTGGGGATCCCTTGTGATTATTACGGAGAGGATATCGTCGCCTTTGTTCGTCTGAAAAGCGGCGAAACGGCAACAGCCCTGGAATTGAAGAAGTATTGCCGCGCCCGTATTGCCATCGATCGGGTTCCGGCCCTGTTTTTTTTCGTGGATGAATATCCGCTGACGGCCAGCGGCAAGGTGCAGAAATTTAAACTTCAGGAAATCGCAAGGCAAAAGATGGCGGAGTTATAACGCGAAGGAAACGAGGAGGAGATTCTAGTGGATAAAACACTTCTGGCAGCGCAGCTGCGTGAAATTATCGCCCGGAGGATGGAAGGCGCTGATCCGTCCCGAATCGGCGATGATACCGAACTGGCAGCCCTGGGCGCCGATTCCTTGGCGTTCAGTTGGATCTTGGCCGATGTGGAAGATGCCTTTGAGTTTGTCATGCGGGGCGGCGACTTGATGAAATTGAGAACTTTTGCCGCTTTTGTCGATTATGTTGCGCAGCGAATCGGCAAGTAGGGCGGGTGTTAAGGCCGGGGTGCAGGAAATTGGCCGGATTGCGCCGCGGTTTGATGCCTATGCCAAAGTGACTGGCGCGGAAAAGTTTGCCGCCGACCTGTATCCGACAGGATTCGTGTGGGCGGGAGTAAAACGCTCGGAATATGCGCATGCCCGCATCCTGAACATCGACACGTCGCGGGCGTCGGCAATTCCCGGGATATTGGCCGTTCTCACGCACCGGGATATTTCAGGAAAAAATCGACTAGGGATTTTTGAAAAGGATCAGCCGATTTTGGCCGATGATCGGGTACGACACTATGGCGATGCCGTGGCGCTCGTGGTGGCGGAAAACAAAGAGGCGCTGGCGAGGGCGCTGGCGGCGGTGGCGGTTCAGTATGAACCCTTGTCGGCAGTTTTCGATCCGGCAACGGCCCTGGCGGCTTCCGCCCCGATTTTGCATCCGGAACGCCCGGCGGGAAATGTTCTGCTGGCGGCGGAAATCATTCAGGGAAATGGCGCCGATGGACTGGCGGATTGTGAGGTCACGGCCAGCCTTGCGATGTCGCTTGGTTGGCAGGAACACGCTTTCCTGGAGACACAAAACGGGGTGGCCGGCATTGATGAGGCCGGCGAACTGTACATGACGGTTTCTACCCAGACGCCGTTCCGTGATCGGTTGGAGTTGGCGGAAGCATTAGGGATTCCACCCCAGCGGATCCATATATCCGCTCCCTGCCTTGGCGGTGGTTTTGGCGGCAAAGATGGGGTTACTGTCCAGGGTTTTTTGGCTTTGGCCGCCATGCATTCCAATGGTCGCCCCGTTAAGTTGTGGTATTCCCGGGAAGAGAGCATTCTGGCCGGCACAAAGCGTCATCCCCTGCAAGCCGAGTACCGCATCGGTTGCAACCGACAAGGCGTACTGGCAGCGCTGGACTGCCAGCTATTGTTTGACACGGGTGCGTATGCGGGGATGGGCGATGTGGTGCTGGCGCTGGCGATGGAACATGCCGGCGGACCCTATCGGATTCCGAATGTGCGGATCAATGGCAAGTCGATCTATACGAATAACCCGGTGTCGAGCGCTTTTCGCGGCTTCGGCGTACCCCAGGTCGCCGCCGCCATCGAACAGGTGATGGATGAACTGGCGAAAGCGGGCGGCTTCGATCCCTTGGAATTTCGGCGCAAAAATGCGGTCAGCCGGGGGGATTGCACGCCAAGCGGGGTCGTTTTGTCCGGCACTGCGGGAATCGAGGAATGTCTGGAGCGGCTGGCGAACCATCCCTTGTGGACAGACCGTGCTGAATGGATCGCCGCTGCCCCGCCGTTCAAGCGCCGTGGCGTCGGCATCGCCGCCGCCGGTCATGGCGTCGGTTTCGGACCGGTTGTCGCCGATTATGCGAACGCCAAGCTGGAAATTCTGGCCGATGGCCGCATCCGGGTCTATGCTGGAGTGAGCGACATGGGACAGGGCAATGCCAGTACCTATGCGCAGATTGTCAGTCATCTCCTGAGCCAGCCTTACGAGGCGATGGAATTGATTCTGCCGGATTCGGACAAAACGTTGCCATCGGCGTCTTCGTCCGCCAGCCGCACGACTTTCACCTACGGCAAGGCGATGAATGATGCGGCGCTCGCGCTGAAAGAACGACTATTGGCCCGGGCCGGGTTGCTGCTGTCTTTTCAGTTGTTGCAGAGAGTCAAAAATGATGATTTGCTGTTGCTGCCCGGCAAAATTCTGCATCCAGCCTCCGGAAAAAATCTGCCCCTGGCGATGGTGGCGGGATTCATGGATCCGACGGAACGCATTGTCACCGCCAGCCATACCAGCCCTGTCAATTTCCAAGTCCTATCAAGCGGTCAGGAGTTGCGGATGTACGGATTCCCCCATCAGGTCTTTTCTTATGGCGCTCATCTCGTACAGGTGGAGGTGGACGCCTGTACCGGCGAAGTGATGGTTTGCGGCGGCATGGCCTGTATTGACGCCGGAACCGTTCTCAATCCCCAAGTTTACGAACAGCAGGTCCAGGGGGGGATGGCGCAGGGACTCGGCTATGCGCTGTTCGAAGAATTCGGGGTGGCGGCGGGCAGAATCACAACCAGCGATTTCAGCACCTATATTCTGCCAACGGCCGCTGATTTGCCGGATATGACAGTGACGGCCGTTACTCCGCATGAAGCGGCGGGTCCGTTTGGCATGAAAGGAATCGGCGAAATTTCCATCGACGCTGTTTTTCCGGCAGTAGCCAACGCCTTGGTGGCCGCAACAGGAACCCGCATTTCAGTGGGCCCGCTGACGGCGGAAAATGTGCTGGCGGCGTTGCAGAGCAGCGGAAAGGAGGGACGGCGATGATTGTGGAGTTTTGTCTGAACGGAAAACCAGTCAGCATGGAAACGGCGCCGGATCGCCGGGTCGTTGATTTGCTGCGGGAAGAGCTGGGCTTGACCGGAACCAAGGAGTGCTGCGGCTCGGGGGAATGCGGCGCCTGCACGATTCTGGTGGACGGCGAAAGTCGCTTGTCTTGCCTGATGCTGGCGGCGCAATTGACGGGACGATCCGTGACGACGATCGAAGGGGTGGCCGGCGAAGCGGGAATGCATATTGTTCAACGGGCCTTTGTGGAACAGGGCGCAGTACAGTGTGGCTTTTGCACGCCGGGAATGATTTTGGCGACATTGGATCTGTTGCGGCGCATCCCCAATCCGACGCGCGAAGAAGTTCGCCGGGAACTGAGCGGAAATTTGTGCCGCTGCACTGGCTATCAAAAAATAGTGGATGCCGTGATGGTTGCGGCCAGCGCGCTGAATAAGGGGGAACAATGATGCAGGTGCTGTTTCCCCATACATTGGCCGAACTTCATGGTTTGCGGCAAGAATATCCGGATGGCCGGATACTGGCCGGCGGCACCGATTTGTTGGTGAAACTGCGCCACACCGCGAAAACACCTCCCGCAGTGTTTGCCCTTGAGCGAATTGACGAATTGGGCGAAGTGACGATTTCGGATACGGAAATCTCGATCGGCGCTGCCGTCACGTTGCAACGATTACTTGAATGTGATACGGTAAAAACAGAGTTTTCAGGATTGTATCAGGCCATAGAGACATTGGCGTCACCACCGGTCCGTCACGGCGCAACCTTGGCGGGAAATGTTTGCACTGCTTCGCCGGCGGGGGATAGTCTGCCGCCGCTGTATGTGTTTGGGGCCACTATCGAAGTTTCCGGTCCGTCCGGTTGCCGCAGCGTTTCCCTGGCGGATTTTATCCTCGGTCCGGGGATGACGGTACTGCAGCCATCGGAGGTTGTAACGGCGGTCCGAATCCGTCGCTCCTGTTTCCCAAGACAGTCCGTTTATCACAAAGTGGGAAAGCGCCGGGCCATGGCCATTGCAGTGGCCAGTATGGCGGCATTGCTGGAAGAGGACGAAACCGGCGGGCGAAGAATCCGATTGGCATGGGGCAGCGTTGGGCCAACGGTGGTTACTGCGCCGGCGATTGAGCGGTTGCTTGCGGAGCGCGGTCTCAAAAGCTCCGCTCTGGGCGAGGCGGGACAACTACTTGCCGCTGTCGCGAACCCAATTGACGATATTCGGGCCAGTGCGGAATATCGCCGCCGGCTGGCGGCCAATTTGTTGCTGCGATTGGCGGATGACTTTGGCGCAGCCCAACAGGAGGGAACATGATGCCGCATCGACAAAATGTTGATTTGAATCTCCCCCTCGCAGCGGAATTTTTGCCGGTGGCGACATCTTGTGCGGAGAAAACCGCCCAGGCTTATGGCATGGGGCGGACAGAAGCCATGCATCTGATGTTGGCGGTGGAAGAGGTATATTCTTTTTTGGCGACTCGCCTGACTGCCGGTCAGCAATTAAAGCTGCGCTGCCGCAATGGCCGATATTATACGGAAATCGCCTGCTGCTTTCCTCGCCATGCCTTGCCTGTCGGCGCTTTTAACATTACTTCAACGGTATCCGCCGACGATGAACAGTCGTTGTCGGAAATGGGGTTGCTGTTGGCCGCGCGGACTGTTGACCATCTGGCGGTTATCGCGAAAAATGGCGAAATGGAAATCCGGTTTGTCAAGAACCGTCAGTATCCGGAATTTCAGGGCAGCGTAGCCGATTTTGATTCGCCGGGGAATTTTTCTACGGCGGAATCCACCACGGAACTGCTGAAGCAGTTTGCGATTCGGGTTGCAGCGAAGTATGGCCCGCAGGCGCCGGCGTTTTTCCGTTTGCCGGGTAGAGTCGCCGATATGGTAGCCAGCGGCGAATATAGTGCGGCGTTACTTGCTGACGGCAAGGGCAACCTGGGCGCCGGAATGCTTTGGCGCAACGGACATCACATGGCGGAGGCGATGGGCCCCTATGTTTTTTGCAATCGGCCGCAGTTGGCCTTGCAGGTCGTGGAGGAATGCCTGCGCAAACTGGCCCGGACTTCGGCGCTTTGCATCGTGGTGCAGCACCCGACCGGCGACATGCCGCCGGGATATTTTGAACCGTTGGCGCCTGCGGAAAAGGTTTTGTATCGGCAGCTGGAGGAGGACAACGGGACACAAGCCTATGTCCATCCGGATTTTGCCGATTATTTGCAGGAGTCTTACCAACGGCTGTTTTTGCCGCGAAACATCCATCGAGTCGAAAGCCAGGGAGAACTCCAATCGCCCTATTCGGCCTTTGCGGTCCGGATGGATCGACCGGCCGGGCGGGTTGTCATGGAATCCATTTGGGTAGGCGAAGATGCGCCGGCTATCGTGCGTCAGCATGTCCAGGCCTTGCGGCGGGAAGGATTCCGCGAATTGTTTTTCCATCTGGACACGGGCGTGCCGGAACAGGCGATGCTGGGCCCGGCGCTTGCCATGAATGGTTTTCGGCCTTGCTGGATTGTTCCCTGGGGTGGACAGGGAGATGTGTTGGTGTTGGCGCATCAGCAGGAGGAATCCCCGTGATGCATCCTTTTCCGCCGCTGGATATTCTGGTTCCCCGGCATATCCAAAAAATTGAACCCTATATTCCCAGCAAGCCGGATGATGTTTTGCGCCAGATGTTCGGTTGCCCCCGAATTTATCGCCTTAACAACAATGAAAACGCCCTGGGGCCTTCACCGGAAGCCATCAAGGCCATTCAGTCGCTCGAACCGGAACAGGCTGCGATTTATCCGAGCGGCGACGCCTGGCATTTGCGTCAGAAGTTGTCGGAGAGGTTCGGTCACACCCCGGACTCCTTCCTTGTCGGCAATGGCGCCAACGAAGTGATTGCCTTCGTGATCAAGGCTTTTTGTCAGGAAGGCGACAATATCATTACGACGGACAAGACCTTCGCCGTGTATGAGTGGGTGGCGGAGTTTTCCGGCTATGAAGCCCGCCTGATCCCTCTGACGCCGGATTATTGTTTTGATGACGAGGCCATGCTGGCGGCGGTGGATGCACGGACAAAAATTATCTTTCTCTGCAACCCCAACAACCCGACAGGGACGTATTGGAACGAGGCGCGGTTGCGGCGTTTTCTGGACCGGGTGGATGGTCGGCAGATCGTTGTGGTTGATGAAGCATACAGCGAATTTGTGGCAAAACCGGACTTCCCCAACGGAATGGAACTGTTGCGGGAATACCCGAATTTATTGGTGTTTCGGACATTTTCGAAGATGTTTGCCTTGGCGGCCCTGCGCATCGGTTTTTTGGCTGGGCAGGAAAAAATTGTCGATGTAGTCCGGCGGACCTGCGTGGTTTATTCGGTGAATTCTTTTGCCCAACAGGCGGCGATCGGCGCGTTGCAAGATGCGGATCTGCAAATTGAGCGGACCCGCCGGATGGTGCAGGAAGCCCGGCAGTATCTTTGCGAAGAACTGCGGCGCTTAAAATTGCCCTGCATTTCAGGCGAAGGGAACTATCTCGTGATTCGTCTGCCCATGAGTGATACATTGGCGTACCGGAAGCTGATGACGCAGGGCCTGATGGTTCGTTCCATGACCGGGTTCCGTTTTCCCAACCATATCCGGGTGACGCTGGAGACTTTGCCGGTCATGGAAAAACTGGTGGCCGGGCTGGCCCGCATAATTGCTTGAACGCGGCTGCGAATTTGCATATATGCAAAAAACATAAATGGAGAGTGAAAACATGAATATCAGCACACGAAATGAGAATGGATTTTGGATCATACGACTGGAGGGACGGCTGGATATCGGCAACGCCGCCGAATTTGAAAAGGCTTGCCTGGCTTGGATCGACGAGGGAAAAAACAAACTGGTGCTCGATTTTGGCGCACTCGAATATATCAGCAGTGCAGGCCTGCGCAGTATTTTGGCCGCAACAAAAAAAACCAAGGCCGCGAACGGCAGCTTGTCTCTTTGCGCCTTATCCGGGCTGGTGGCGGAAGTGATTTCGATCTCCGGTTTCGATAGCATTTTGACGGTTTTCGCCGATGTTGCGCAGGCGACAACGGGGGGGCAAGGCTGATGGAAGCGGTGGAAAAAACCTTTTTGGCCAATTTGGATACGTTGCCGGCGATTGTCGGTTTTGTATCCGAACATGCAGCGGCGATGGGAGTCCACCCCAAACGGGTGATGCATCTGGAATTGGCGGTGGAAGAAGCCGCCGTAAACATTTGCAGCTACGCCTACGAGATCCCGCCGGGCGAGATCACTGTCCGGATTACTCCCGCTCCCGAGGTCGTTCGCATTGAATTGATTGATGCCGGCGTGCCTTTTGATCCGTTGGCGCTGGACGCTCCTGACATCAAAACGGAGCTGGAAAAACGGGATGTGGGCGGACTGGGCATTTTTTTGATTCGCCGGATGCTGGATGAAGTCCACTACAGCCGGAGCGGCGATCGCAATATTTTGTCGCTGGCTGTCCGGCATGATGAAAAATAGGCTTGGTTCAACCGGGATCGTGGTCTTCTTATGCCTGAATCTGCTGTTGGTCGTTCCTGTGTCTGTGCGGGCGTCTGAACTGAAACCGGTTCGCTTCATGTTGCAGTGGAGCCACCAGGCCCAGTTTGCGGGTTACTATGTGGCATTGGACAAAGGCTTTTACAGGGATAAGGGACTGGATGTGACGATTATACCCGGCGGTCCCGGTCTGGATGCATCCGCTCACCTCATTCAAGGCGACGTGGATTTTGCCTCGCTCTGGTTGAGCACGGCGCTACTGCTGCAAGAGCAGAACCAACCGTTGACCAATGTGGCGCAGATTGTTAACGGATCGAACTTGGTGCTCGTAACGCGGCGCGAAGACAATATCGACAGCGTTGCCGATTTGACCAATAAAAAAATCAGCGTTTGGGAAGGCGATTTCCGAGCTCCTTATGATGCCTGGCTCCAGTCGAAACGGGTCAGCGCCCGGATTTTTCCGCAATATTACTCGGTGAACCTGTTTCTGCAAAGAGGGGTCGACGCCTGCGCGGCGATGGACTATAACGAAGTGCACATGATCTATCAAACAGGCATTGATCTCGCGGAACTGAAGCTGTTTGCCCTGCGGGATTATGGGTTCGGGTTTCCGGAAGACGGGGTGTATTCCCTGACAGAAACCGTGCGTCAGGATCCGGAACGGGCGATCGCTTTTCGCGAAGCGACCCTAGCTGGCTGGCGGTATGCAGCCGAACATCCGGACGAAACCCTGGATCTTGTGATGCGGTATGTCGAGCGGGATAATGTGCCGACCAACCGGCCGCACATGAAATGGATGCTGGAAAAAATCCTGGACAGCATTCTTCCCGACACACAAGATGAATGGATCTTTGGGGTTTTGTCCCGCCCGGACTTCGAGCGAACGGTCGGTGTGATGCGTGAACAGGGCATGTTGAAGCAGGCGCCTGTTTTCAATGATTTTGTCGGTGGAGGCCTGATTCATGTTCCGTAACTGGAGTATTGCCTGGCGCTTATCCGTTTCGATGTTGTTGGCTTCCATCCTGATTCTTGGGGCAGTAATCGGTTACGGTTATGTGATCGCCCGGCAAATTCTCGAGCAAGAGCTGGAAGCAAAAGCCTGGCAGCTTTCCCGGGCTACTACCGCCCGCATCGAAGGAGTCGAAGCGGGGGTGCGCAAGACGGTCGAAGGAATGGGCGGGCGCATGACAATTCAGGCGCCTGAAAACCAGGAAATCATGTATCGGCTGCTGGAACGCTTGGTCCGTGTCAATGAGGAAATCCATGGCGCTTCAATCGCTTTGGAACCCAAGGCGTTCGGCTATAGTGACGGTTATGCCTCTCCCTACGTTTTTCGTTCCTGGAATCAGCTGGTTCGGGATGACCGGGGGAAAGGGGCTGAACGATACTTCGTGCAGGATTGGTACACCCTGCCCCGCATGACGCGGCGGCCGCTTTGGAGCGAACCTTACCGCGCCGCTTCGCATGGCAATGCTTTGATGGTATCTTACTCAACGCCGATTTTTGACAACAATGATCGTTTTCTCGGCGTTGCTACCTGTGACATTTCACTGGAATGGCTGGCTGATTTATTGGGTTCTTTGCCGTTGGGGAAAGAGGGATATGCCTTTCTGGTTTCCCGGAACGGCACCTATATTACCCATCCCGATCGTCGGCTGATATTAAAGGAGAATATTTTCAGCCAGGCGGAAGAACAAAACAATCCGAAGCTGCGTGATCTGGGCCGCGAGATGGTCCAGGGAAAAGAAGGTTTTCTTCCGTACGACAGTGTGTTTCCCGGGCAGGAAGGCTGGCTGTTGTATCGCGCAGTGCCGGCAACCGGCTGGTCCATCGGCATTTTCTTTCCGCAAGCGGAATTGATGGCCAAAGTGACCGAACTAAGCCGAAAAGAAGGATTGATCGGCCTGGTCGGTTTTTTGTTGCTGATCCCGGTTATGATGTTTATTTCCCGTTCCATCACCGAACCGCTGCGAAAACTGGCGGAAACTACGCAAACTTTCGCGACGGGTGATTTGGACGCACCGCTGCCGAACATAAGCGGACAGGATGAAGTGGCGAATCTGGCAAACTCTTTTGCTGCCATGCGCGATGAGTTAAAAAAACATATTTCCATGTTGCAGGATGCGGCGACTGCCAAAGAACGGATTGAGAGCGAACTTCGCATTGCGCAAAGCATCCAGATGGAATTGGTGCCAAAAACATTCCCGCCCTTCCCGGAACGAAACGATTTTGAATTGCATGCGATGATGACGCCGGCTCGTGAAGTGGGCGGAGATTTCTATGATTTCATGATGCCTGACGAAGAACATTTGTGGGTAGTCATCGGGGACGTCTCGGGAAAAGGAATTGCCGCCGCTCTATTTATGGCGGTTACGCGAACCTTTCTACGAGCCTTTGTTCAGGAAGAAAAATCTCCTGGCAAGGTGCTGGCTCGGGTTAACAATGAATTGGCGCGCAACAATGACGCGAACATGTTTGTGACATTGTTTTGCGGCGTTGTCCATCTGCCGACAGGAAATTTCCGATGGGCAAATGGGGGGCACAATCTGCCATTTCTGACAGAAGCGGCAGGCGAACCTGAATTTTTGCCAAGGACCAAGGGGACTTTGGTCGGCGCGCTGGAGGATATGCGTTTTGACGAGGCGGAATTAACGCTGCATGCAGGGGATATGCTTTACCTTTATACTGACGGCGTAAATGAAGCGATGGATGAAAATGATCAATTGTTTGGCAACGCAAGAACCAGAGAGGTGTTGCTCAAATTCCGATTAAGCGATTGCATCAGTCTGGTGAGTGGAATGACGGATGAACTGGCGAAATTCACACAGAATGCCGAGCAGTCAGACGATATCACGATGCTGGCGCTGCGTTATTTCGGCCCCGATAGCGGAAATTGAATATATAAAATTCGCCAATCAGTGTCGAATCTTTTTGGAAGAAATTGCAGGAAATAAAGTGGAAAGTACAGAAGTAATCGATTACAATGTTGTTGTTTTTTGGTGAAGGAGAGAAAAAATGGCAATCAAAAAAAATGCCGGGATTGTCGGAATTGGGGTTTGTCTGCCGGAAAAAGTGCTGACCAACGCTGACTTGACCCAAATAGTAAATACTACTGATGAATGGATTCGGGAACGCACAGGGATCCAAGAACGACGGATTGCAGAAGAGTCGCAGGCAGCTTCTGACCTGGGTGTGATCGCGGCGCAGCGAGCGCTGGCACAGGCCGGGGTTTCTGCGAATGAAGTAGATCTGATCATTGTGGCTACGGCGACTGCCGATATGCAGTTCCCGTCGACCGCCTGCATTATCCAGGAACGTTTGGGCGTCGAAAATATTCCGGCCTTTGATGTAACGGCTGGCTGCACCGGGTTTATCTATGCGTTGACGATTGGAAATCAATTTATTGCCAACGGGTTTTACC
>CAZRQI010000005.1:0-36127 GCA_964602025.1 uncultured Veillonellaceae bacterium | reverse complement strand
CAGGCGGTGAAAGAAAAGCTTTGAGTCGGGAACTGGCGGAAAAAATCCTCGGGGCGGTCGGCGGCCGCCCCAATATTTTGCAGAGTGCGCATTGTATGACTCGACTTCGACTATCCGTTCGCGAGACGGGCATGGTCGATATGCCGATGCTACGAAGTTTGCCGGGAGTGTTGGGAATCATGGCGGCCGGGGAGCAGATTCAGGTCGTGCTCGGTCCTGGCAAAGTGATGCAGGTCGCGGCGGAAATGGATAGACTGATGGCCCTGACGGAGCCCGAACCGAGTCCAATCGGTCAGGCGGCCCGGCTCAAGGCCACGATCCAAGAAAAGAATCAAACGCCGGTAAAACGGTTCTTAGGTCGTCTATCGGCGGTTTTTACGCCCCTGATTCCCGCAATTGTGGCGTCCGGCATGGTGGCCGGCGTGACGAATGTCGCGATCCGCCTGGGGGCGGACCCCGGATTGGGGTTTCTGCAAATTATAAATGTTGTGGGGTGGGGCCTCTTTGGCTTTTTACCCATCTTTGTCGGCTATCAGACTGCGAAGGAGTTTGGCGGTACCCCGGCATTGGGCGGATTGGCCGGTGTTCTTTTGATCAATCCGGCGATTGCCGCCATTCAGGTTGACGGGATCGCTCTGACGCCAGGTCGGGGCGGTATCATCGGCGCATTGCTGGTGGCGGGTTTCATGATCTGGCTAGAACGGCGGATTCGCCTGTTTGCACCGAAATCTATCGATATTATCGTAACGCCGACCATCACTCTGCTTGTAGCCGGACTGTTGACTTATTATCTGCTTCAGCCCGTCGGCGGCAGCCTGTCCGATGGCGTGGTTTGGTTGTTCCGTTCAGCGCTGTCCACTGGCGGAATCCTGTCCGGGGCTTTGCTGGCCGGGACTTTTCTGCCGCTTGTGATGACCGGCTTGCATCAGGGATTGACGCCGGTGCATATGGAACTGCTGAATACGTTGCGCGAGAATCCCCTTCTGCCGGTACTGGCCATGGCCGGCGCCGGGCAGGTTGGCGCTTCTTTGGCCGTGTTGGTCCGGACCCGGAATGAAAAGTTGCGCAACATCATAAAAAATGCTTTGCCGGTAGGATTCCTCGGCATCGGTGAACCGTTGATCTTTGGCGTCACGCTGCCGCTTGGCCGTCCTTTTGTGACGGCGTGCCTGGGCGCGGCGGCCGGCGGGGCGTTTCAGGCATCCATGCAGATTAACTCCATAGCCATGGGCGTTTCTGGGTTGCCGCTGGCGTTTTTGATCCGGAGCGATCAGATCGGCCTGTATCTGGTCGGACTGGGAATCGCCTATATTGCCGGTTTTGTTTTTACCTGGATCGCCGGATTTGAAGACCCGGGCGATGAACTAAGCGAGAGGGAATCATAATGAGAAAGTTGGGCGTCGCCTTTTTTACCGGCATGGAACAGACCGCCGAACAAAATGTCGAATATCTGAGCCTGGCGGCAAATCAAGGATATCGCTATCTGTTTACCTCCCTGCATATTCCGGAGGCGGACTGCCGGTCCCTGGTCGCTGACTGCCGGAAAGTACTCACAGTGGCGAAACAGCTGGGATTTACGGTAACGGCGGACATCTCGCCCCGGACCTGGGATCTGCTAAGTCTTAAGCCGCAAGAACTGGGCGAATGGGGAATCGATACGCTGCGAATCGATTATGGATTTTCTCCCGAACAAATTTGCCGGCTTTCCCGGGACAGCGGACTTCAGATCGAACTTAACGCCAGTGCCATGACGGAAGAGGAACTGGCGAAGATTCTGGCAACAGGAATGGAACGGCGAAAGCTATGCGCCGGTCATAATTATTACCCCCGTCCGGAAACGGGACTCGGGTTTGACCTGTTCATCCGTCGTTCCCGGCAGTTTCAGCGAGTGGAGATTCCTGTTTCTGTGTTTGTGCCAGGACAACTGCACCCGCGGGGGCCGATCTGCGCGGGACTGCCCACTCTGGAAACGCACCGGCGGCTGGGAGCGGTCGATGCGGTTCGACAGCTTTGGGCAACCGGATTGGTCGACACGATCCTGTTCAGTGATCCGTTGGTCCCTGCGGCCGACTTGGCGGCCGTAGCCGCACTGCCGCACAACATGCCGGAACCAATGCGGCTTCGGATCGAGACGTTCGAACTGACAGCGACGGAACGCCGGATCGTTGAACTGCCGTGTCACACCAACCGGAATGATGCGGCCGGAGCCCTGGTCCGATCCCAGGAAAGCCGTGAATCCGTCGATGCTCCGATACTGCCGCGTTCCGACTTGCGAATCCGCCATCGCGGCGATGTCACAATCGACAACTCCCGCTATGGGCGCTATGCCGGCGAACTTCAGATTGTGTTGCATGACCTGCCGGCCGATGAAAAGGTCAATGTGGTCGGCAAAATCGCCGCAACCGACCTGTGTCTCCTGGACTGCATATTTCCGGGGCGGGCATTTACCTTCGAGGAGGTGCGCTGAATGAATCTGGACAGGCTGGAAACGGAACGCCGCAACCCTGAGACTTACAATCTGGATATGTTGCCGACCTACGACCTGGTGAATGTGATCCAGCGTGAAGATGCGAAAGTGGCGGCGGCAGTGCGGCAGGCCCTGCCGGAAATCGCCGCGGTGGTGGATTTGATTGTCGATTCTCTGCGCAGTGGCGGCAGATTATTCTACATTGGCGCCGGAACGAGCGGCAGACTGGGGGTGCTGGATGCGGCGGAATGTCCGCCAACCTTCAACACGTCCCCGGATACGGTACAGGCCCTGATTGCAGGGGGAGAAGGGGCGATGTTTCGAGCGGTGGAGGGTGCGGAGGACGACCCGGATTTGGCGGCGCGTGATTTGCGTGACCGCAATCTGTCGCCGGGCGACGTAGTCGTCGGGCTGGCGGCTAGCGGGAGAACTCCGTATGTCTTGGGAGGATTGCGCTATTCTACCGGGTTGGGGTGCCCGACGATCGCCGTGGTATGCGTGTCCGAAGCGGAAATCTCCAGTTTTGCCAAGATCACCATCGCCATCCCCGTCGGTCCGGAAGTCATCGCGGGATCGACCCGAATGAAAGCCGGCACGGCGCAAAAAATGACCCTAAATATGCTTTCCACCGCCGCAATGGTAAAATTGGGCAAGACGTATGGCAATTTGATGGTGGATGTCAAGGCGAGCAATGCGAAATTGGCGGCAAGGGTGCAACGCATGGTGCGAGACGCCACAGGCGCCGGAGATCAGGAAGCGGCGCAAGCGCTGGCTGCAGCCGGTGGATCGACAAAGACCGCCATTGTGATGCTATTGGCGGGAGTGTCGGCCGTTTCCGCCGCGAACTGTCTTGAAGCAGCTCGCGGTTCCGTCCGACAAGCCTTGGTATTGGCCGAAGAACGAAAATCAAACGAAGTGAAGAAAAATAATCATGATTGAACAGCAACCGCCAGCCGATTGTATTTTGACAAACCTGAAGGCGGTATTGCCGGATCGGGTGCAAGCCGATGCGGCGTTATGCATTGCCGGCGAAAAAATCACCCGAATTGTCGGCAATGCAAAGGTCCGGTGCGGGGAGTACGACAGTCGAATAACCGTTGCTGATTTTGGCGGAGATTATGTGGTCCCTGGGTTGATCGACCTCCATGTCCATGGCTGCGGCGGGGCGGATACGATGGATGGTTCCGCGACGGCTCTGGCGCAAATGGCGAAAGCGTTGCTGCGGCAGGGAACCACCGCTTTTCTGGCGACCACCATGACTGCTGGTGTGGAACATTTGCGGAAAGTTCTGTCCGTTGGCGAGTCCTGGAATTCAACGCCGCGGCAGGCGGAGTTTTTGGGATTTCATATGGAAGGTCCCTGTATCAGCCCGAAGTATCGCGGCGCCCAATTCGCGCCCCAAACGCTGGATATTTTGTCTTCGGCCGCTGCCATTACCCGGCAAGTGAAGATCGTAACCCTTGCGCCGGAATTGGCGGCGGCCCAGCCCTATATGGACTTGGCCCGATCGGCCGGATTTCTGGTTTCCGCCGGACATTCCGGCGCCAGCTTTGAACAGATGCAACAGGCGATTGAGGCGGGCGTGCGCCATCTGACGCACGCCTTCAATGCCATGCCTGGAATTCATCATCGACTGCCGGGGCTGTTGACGGCGGCGTTGTTGGACCATCGCGTCAGTATTGAACTGATTGCCGACGGCGTTCACATTCATCCGGCAGTTTTGGAAATGGCACTGCGTTTGACAGGTTCTGACCGGGTGATTATGGTCTCTGACGGTACCCGGGCGGTCGGGATGCCGGACGGGGAATACGAGTTGGGCGGGCAGCAGGTTCGCCTTTCCCGTGGGAAAATGACCATGCCGGATGGAACCATTGCCGGCAGCGCCAGCTCTTTATTGGCGGGCGTACGGTTTATGACGGGAACAGTCGGGCGACCGTTGTATGAATCGGTGCGGATGGCTTCACTCAATCCGGCGCGATTGCTTGGACTCAGCGATAGTTACGGTTGTTTGCGGGCTGGCGCCTGGGCCACCTTTTTGCGACTGGATTCGAACCTTGACTTGAAGGAAGTCTGGGTCAGAGGCCGACGGGTTGACGGATCGACTGAACAAGAACAATCGGAATGGAGATAGGGGTAAAGAATGTCAGAGTTGCTAGTTAACCAGGCGGCAGTGCAAAAAATCGCCGAAGCGATTGCCAGTGTCCTGGCTGTGGAAGTCACGATAGCGGATGATCAACTCCGCCGGATCGCCGGAACGGGTCGCTATGCTCTGGCCGTCGGCGAACAACTTGCCCGTGACTCGGCTTTTTCAAGGGTGCTGCGGGACCGGCAGGGCTTTGTCATTTCCAATCCTGGTGAAGACAGCGCCTGCATTACTTGTGTCCTGAAGCAGAGCTGCAATGAACGGGCGGAGGTTTGTTGCCCGATCATTTTGGACCAGAAGGCGATAGGAATCATTGCGTTGATCGCCTTTGACGATTCCCAACGGCGATCCTTGCTGCTCCATCCGGATCGCCTGCTCGATTTTTTGGAGCGGATGGCCGATTTGATCGCGAACAAGGTGCGGGACCAGGAGCGGGCGCTGCAGCTGAATAATATGCAAAGGCGGATCGAGACGGTCATCAATACGGTTCAGGAAGGAATTGTCGCCGTCGACCGGCAGGGGAAAATCGTCAACATCAATTCGGCGGCCGCCGGCATGCTCCACGTTCCAACCGATACCGCGCCGGGAACCTTGTTGACGGATTATTTGCCGGGGATGCCGGTTGATAAGTTGTTGACCGAGGAAAAAGACTGGAATCATCGGGAAATCTTTCGAGTGGTGAATGGGCGAAAGAACTATTTTCTCGTTAATACCCGACTGTGGCGGGAAGCCGACGAGATTTGCGGGCTGGTGGCGATTTTACGAGAAATGGCGGATGTGCGGCGGCTGGTATCGAACGTTTCCACACAGACGCATTGCTATACTTTTGAAATGATTCTCGGCGCGAGCCCGGCCCTGCAAAAAATTAAGCAGGAAGCGGCGCAGGCCGCCGCAGGCTCGGCAACGGTGCTGATCCGCGGAGAAAGCGGGACCGGCAAGGAACTCTTCGCGCGGGCGATCCATTGCGCCGGCGACCGTCGGGACAAACCGTTTGTTGCGATCAACTGCGCGGCAATTCCGGAGGCCTTGCTGGAGAGCGAACTTTTCGGCTATGAAGAAGGCGCGTTTACCGGGGCAAAACGCGGCGGCAAGCCGGGAAAATTTGAGCTGGCGGATGGCGGTACGGTTTTTCTTGATGAAATCGGCGATGTTTCACTTAGTATGCAGGCGAAACTGTTGCGTGTTTTGCAGGAACGACAAATCGAGCGTGTCGGCGGTGTGGAAGCGACGCCGGTCGATGTTCGGATCATTGCCGCGACGCACAAGAACATAGAAACAATGGTTCAGACAGGGGAATTCCGGCAGGATCTGTTTTATCGGCTCAATGTGTTTCCACTGCTGATTCCGCCGTTGCGGGAGCGAGCGGAAGACCTGCCATTGCTGATCAATGTTTTCTTTCAGCGGTATACCCGCTCTTTGCAGAAAAACCTGACCGGCATCGATGAAGCTGTTTATCCGTATTTGAAGCAGTATTCTTGGCCCGGTAATATCCGGGAGCTGGAAAACACTCTGGAATATCTGGTGAATATTGAAACCGGCGATCGGGTCACAATCAACCATATTCCGGAACGTATTCGAAAAGCCGTGGAAAATGCAAAGCACGCGGCAATTGGAACAAATGTGACGCCGATTGCCGAATTGGAACGCCAAGCCATTCTCAGCGCCTTGCAATGGTTCGGCTGCGGCGCGGAGGGAAAAGAAAAGGCGGCTCAGGCCTTGGGCATCAGTAAGGCGACGTTATATCGAAAATTAAAAGAATACGGCAAACAGGATTGAATCAAATTGAGAATGTGGTATCTTTTTGCGAAACTCGCGTGAACCCGGAAATAGAAACGATTTATTCATTTGCGGTCGCATTTTGAGAATATGAACGCGAATGCGCGTCAAATTCCGGCATGTTTGAGACATTTCTTCTGGCATGGAATTTGCATAGGTAAGGGATGCAAATCTCAATGCAGGAGGACTGAACATGAAAATGAATACGGAAATGGCGAAGAATGTTGTGGAATGGATTCATGCCGGAATCAAACCGGCTTTAGGATGTACCGAACCTGGCGCCGTCGCGTTGGCGGCCGCTTATGCCGGGAAGGAATTGGGCGAGGGACCGGTGACCCGTATTGAAATCACGGTGGATCCAAATGTCTATAAGAATGGAGTTGCCGTAGGGGTTCCGGGAACCGGCAGGGTCGGACTGGAAATTGCCGCGGCGTTGGGCGCGTTGATCCGGGAGCCGTCGCTGGAACTGTCGGTGTTGAGGAGCATCACCCCGGAGTTACTGACGTTGGCGGAAAAGCTCTTGGCGTCAGGGAATGTCAAGGTTTCTCTCAAAGACCGACAAGGCCTGTATGTTGGCGTAACGGTGTTTTCGGGGGATCGGTATGCCCGGGCGCTTCTGGAGGGGGGACATACCCATCTGACCCATCTGTCTTGCAATGGCGAATCCCTGCTGCAAGGCGAGAATGAATCGGGCGTTTCAGCCGAAGTCCAACCGGAGTGGGACCAGGTCACTCTTGCCGGCCTGATCGATGCGGTTGTGAGTCTTTCGACTGATGAATTGGTGTTTTTTGAAGAATGCATTTGCATGAATACCGCCGCGGCGCGGTCTGGAATGGAGAAACGTCTGGGAATGGCGATTGGCGCCACGTTTCAGGAGTTGATTCGGGATAAGGTGTTGACGGACGATCTGATCAACTCGGCAAAGATCCAAACGGCAGCGGCGGCCGATGCCCGGATGTCCGGCGAAAACATACCGGTCATGAGCGTGGCCGGCAGCGGCAATCACGGACTAACCGCCATTTTGCCGGTGGTGTCGGCGGCGGAACGACTGAATATCCCTCGTGAAAAACTCTATCGGGCTTTGGCGGTCAGTGCGGTAACCACCCTGTATATCAAACGATTCACCGGCAATTTGTCCGCCCTTTGCGGTTGCGCCGTGGCCGCTGCAACCGGGGCCTGTGCGGGAATAGTCTGGATGATGGGCGGAAGCCACGCGCAAATCGCGGCGGCCGTCAAGAATATGATCGCGAACCTGACCGGCATGATCTGCGACGGCGGCAAGGTCGGTTGTGCGCTGAAACTTTCGGCGGCCGCCGGCGTGGCGGTGGAAACCGCCCTGTTGAGTATGAAAAATGTGCTGGTGCCGGAAACCAACGGCATTATTTTCGCCTCGGTGGACGATACGATCCGCAACTTGGGACGGGTCAGCAATCCCGGCATGCTGGAAACCGATAAGGTGATTATTGAAATCATGCGGGAAAAGGGAAATCAAGCGATGAATCCGGCGGCTTCATAAACGGAAGTTTTCTCTCATAGCCGGCTTTTTGTAGATTGGTCAATTTTTACAGGATTTTTGCTCCGCCATGTCGTAATTGTACGATAGATTCTATTATTCTATTGTAAGGCGACGGGAAAGGAGCCTCATTCATGCCCGCAGGCAAACCGGATTACCAGAACTGGAAACGACTCGGCCGGGGCCTGCTGATCCTGGTCGGTGCGTTCGTTTTATGGGCGGCTGTGACGGAGAACCCCGTAGTCTGGCCAATTCGCAATACGGTGGAATATCACCTGACAAGGGCTTGGTGGAACCTGACCGGGGAACCGTCGGGCAGTCCGGTCGGCGGAGTGACCGGCACGGTTGTGACGCCTGCAGGTAGCGCGATTGCCAATGCGATCGTGATTCTGTCGGAGTGGGACGGCCGGGTGCATACCGCTGTGACGGATGAACAGGGCAAATACCGAATTGCCGAAGTGCCGCTCGGGTTTTACCGGATGGCGGCCATCGCGCCGGGCTATGAGCCGGTACAATCGTCAGGAGTGTTGCGGGGAGTGACGGTGCGGCCGGGTCAGCCGGCGACGGCTTCCTTTCGCCTGAACCCAATATTGAAACAACCGTTGACGCCGTTGCCGCGGCCGGAATTGTTGGACCCGCAAACGCTGGTCTGCCAGAGTCCGATTCCCGGGGAGGCTCGACGGGAGACTTTGCAGTTTGTTGAGCCGGGATTCAATGAACTGATTTTTTTATATCGTCCCGCTGAACAGACGCAACAATCTTTGCCGGTATTGTTAACTGTGTACCCCGGACCCGTCGACACGTGGGAGTGCGTGAGTATCGGCCTGGCGCAGGCCGGCTATGCCGTTGTCGCTCTGGGACCGGCTTACGGACTGGACCTGACCCGGGACGTTGATCTTCTGGAGCGGTTGGTTGATCTGGTTCGGCAGGGGGGAGTGCCGGGGACCGATCCGGCGCGGGTGGCCGCCCTTGGCGGCAGTTACAGCGCCTGGTTGCTGGAATTGCTAATGTTGCGCGACCCCGGCCTTGATGCGGTAGTGCTCTTAGGACCGCCGACCGATATGTTCGATTTTCGCCGACGTTTCGAACGGGAAGGCTTTGTGCCGCCGTTTGGATTGGATCGGGCCATGGTGGCCTTGGGGTTGCCTAGTCGCGAACCGCTTCGCTATCTGAAACATTCGATGGTGTATCAGGTTCGTCCGGGATTGCCGGCCGCGATTCTATTCCACAGTTATCAGGACGAGATCGTGCCGTTTCAGCAGAGTGGACTGCTGGCGGAAAGTCTGGCGCGGCACGGAGTGGAAGCGGAACTGCACCTATTTGACGGCGCCAGTCATTATCTGTTGGAAGATGGCGAAGCTTCGTTGTCCATTTACCGGCAGACCCTGGATTTTTTGCGCCGGCATGGGATGGCGCCATTCCCGGGAAAGGAGAAATGACGTTATGCATCTGGATTTCAAAGGAAAGACCGTACTGATCACGGGGGGAACCTCCGGAATCGGACTGGCCGCCGCCAGTCTGTTTGCAGAGGGCGGCGCATCCATAGCGCTTGCGGGACGGGATTGGGACAGGGGACGGGCGGCTGCAGCCGCCTTGCCGATCGCCGACCAGCCGCCAATTTTTCTGGCCGGGGATGTGACATGTGTCGCCGACTGCGGCGCCATTGTTCGCAAAACGCTGGATTGGTCTGGCGGACAGTTGGATGTTTTGGTGAATTCTGCGGGCGAGTATCTTGAAAAACCCATTTCGGAAACGTCGGAGGCCGAATTTGACCGGATCATGGCGGTGAATGTCAAGGGAACGTATTTTGTGTCGCAGGCGGCGATGCCGGCCTTGAAGCGAAATAAGGGAGCGATCGTCAATGTATCCTCCGACGCCGGGATCACGGGTAACATCAACTGCAGCGCCTATTGCGCCGCAAAAGGCGCCGTGACGTTGTTTACCAAGGCCTTGGCGCTGGAAGCGGCGCCATACGGGGTTCGGGTCAATTGCGTTTGTCCGGGTGATATCGATACCCCTCTGCTGGAACGACAATTGGCTGGAAGCGTCAATCCGGTCGATGTTCGGCGCGAAATGGAATCTATTTACCCTCTGGGCCGCCTCGGTACAGCCGATGAAGTCGCCAAAGTCATTTTGTTTCTGGCCGCCGATGCCGCTTCCTTCGTGACCGGCGCAGCCTGGAGCGTGGACGGCGGATTGACGGCGATATGAAGCTCGTATTGCGGTGGCTGTTCATTCGGCTGTTTTCATTGAAGCTCTCCCATCTGGAGCGGCTGGATTTTGATGGGCCGACGGTCATCATGCCGAACCATGTATCTTTTTTGGATGCGGTTCTACTGTATTTGTTTTTGCCGGAAACCGTCTGTTTTGTCGTGAACACGGAAATCGCGGCGAACAAATGGGTTTCGTTTGCGTTGCGGTTTTGCCGCCATGTGGAAATCGAACCGCGAAACCCCTATGCGCTGCGGACGGTTATTTCCCTGGTTAAGGACTCGGTCCCTGTGGTGTTGTTTCCGGAAGGGCGGATAACCGTGACTGGCAGCCTGATGAAAATGTACACCGGCGCCGCGATGGTGGCCTGGAAAACAGACGCGAAAATTTTCCCCGTCATCCTTCGCGGGCCGGAATATTCCCGCTTTTCCCGGATTCGGGACAAGGTTCGGGCGCGTTGGTTTCCAACGATTCAACTCTATGTGGATTTGCCGCGGCGGTTGACTTCGGACGCGACATTGAATTTTCGGGCCCAGAAAGAGGCGCTGGGCGATCAGCTATTGGATGTGATGCGACAGGCGCTATTTGTCGCACGGCGGGAAGCAACCCGCGACTGGGATTTTTTCGCCCGTTTGGTGCAGGCGGCACGGTTACATGGTTTTGACAAGAGTATTGCCCGCGATCTGACCCGGGCAGTAACCTATCGGCAGTTATTGACCGGAATCCAGGCGCTTTCCGCCAAATTGGCGGTACTATTGGGAACGGAAACGACGGCAGGTGTGTTGATGCCCAACGCTGTGGCTCATGTGACGCTGTTGTTTGCCTTGTTTCGGCTGGGGAAAACCCCGGCGGTGCTCAATTTTTCCACCGGGCCCCGGAATGTTGTCGATTGCGCCGCGAATGCCGGAGTAAAAACGGTGTTGACTTCCCGGACTTTCATCGAAAAAGCCGGACTGGCCGAGTTGGTGCAACGTCTCGCCGAATCCTGCCGGATTGTCTATTTGGAAGAGCTCGCCGCGACCATTGGCGGGTTCGAAAAATTGGCCGCGGTTTGGCGGGCCGGGCGCGAAACCAAGGGACAGGGGACTCCGGCTTCGCGTATTATCCTGTTTACATCCGGGACGGAAGGCCGGCCCAAAGGTGTGGTGCTCAGCCATGCCGCCATCCTCAGCAATATCGATCAGGCGACCAGTTTGATCGACTACACTCCGGCCGACCGCATGATGAACGCTTTGCCGATGTTTCACAGTTTTGGCCTGATGGCCGGCACTTTATTGCCCTTGCTGGGCGGCGCGGAGCTGTTTCTCTATCCATCGCCGCTCCATTACCGGCTGGTGCCGGAAGTGGTCTATGATTTCAACGCTACGCTGATGCTGGGTACACCGACTTTTTTGGTCGGCTATGGGAAAATGGCCCATCCCTATGATTTCCGCAGTTTGCGCCATATCCTGGCAGGCGGGGAAAAGTTGACGCCGGCGGTACGAAATCTTTGGCATGACAAGTTCGGCATCCGGATTCTCGAAGGGTATGGAATTACTGAAACGGGTCCTGTTTTGGCGATTAATACGCCGCTGACGCATCGATCGGGTACTGTCGGCCGCTTTTTACCAGGAATTGAATGGCGGCTCGAGCCGGTGGAGGGAATCGAAACCGGCGGCAATCTTTACGTGAAAGGCCCGAACCTGATGGAAGGATATCTGCTGTATGAGCGTGGGTTTCAACCGCAGGAAGGCTGGTTTGCAACCGGCGATGTAGTGGCGGTCGACACGGCCGGTTTTGTCACGATTCAGGCCCGTCTGAAACGGTTTGCCAAGATTGCGGGAGAGATGATCAACCTACAGGTGGTCGAGGAAGCGGCGGCAATCTGCTTTGCCGGCGGAGTGAATGCGGTGATTGCAATTGCCGATGGCCGTAAGGGTGAGCGAATTCTGTTGTTTACCACCGCAAAGTCCGCCGAACGGAGTCTGATCCGGGACTATTTGCTGCAGCAGGGACATAGCGGGCTTTATGCGCCGGCGGAAGTGATCCGCATCGAAAAAATGCCATTGTTGGGTAGCGGCAAGCCCGACTATGTCAGCCTGCAGCGTCAGGCGGAGCAGTTGCTCGCGGAGAAACCGTCATGAAGGGTTTTCGATATTTATTGACGGCGCAATTTTTGTCGGCGCTGGTCGACAACATGATCCTATTCGTTGCCCAGGCCATCATTCTGCGCGATTCTTTTCCCGCGTGGTATCTGCAGTTGGTTCAGGCGACCTTTCTGCTCGCTTATATCATCCTGTCGCCCTGGGCGGGCCGTGTTGCCGACCGCTTCGCCAAGCGTCTCGTGCTGGTCGCGGGCAACGGAGTGAAATGCCTGGGAGTGTCCCTGTTGCTGGCGGGGCTGAACCCGGCGGTCTGCTATGCCGTGGTGGGAGTCGGCGCAGTGTTGTACAGTCCGGCCAAATATGGCATCTTGCCCTGGCTGACATCTTCGGACAAGCAATTGCTTCACGCCAATTCCCGGGTGGAAGGGTATACGATTCTGGCGATATTGACCGGCGCCGTCGTTGGCGGATGGTTGGCCGACCATTCCATTGTCCTGGCCTTGGTAAGCTGCATTCTGCTTTATGTGGTTTCGGCCGGGTTGTGTATCGGCATTCCGACCAATCCGATAAATAATGACATAAAGTTTCGCAATGCTTTGCCGGAGTTCGGACAGGATATCGCCAAGGTAGTCAAGACGGCGCGCGGCCGGTTTTCTTTAGTGGGAACCAGCGGGTTCTGGATGGCATCGGCGGTCCTGCGGCTGGCGGTATTTAGCTGGTTGCCGATTGCGTTCGGAATTCATGACAATACGACGATCGGAATGATGATCACGCTTAGCGGCGTCGGCTTGATTGTCGGGTCGGCATTGACGCCGCGCCTGATTCCGGTCGGCGACGTAAACCGGGTGATTGGGGCCGGCGCCCTGATGGGGGCGGGCTTGTTGGTGTTGCCATGGACATCAAGCTTGCCAGTGGCGTTGGCGATTCAGACGTTGAGCGGCAGTTTCGGCGGGATGTATGTCATTCCCCTGAACGCCATGCTACAACGGGTAGGCGAACAAACGGTCGGAACCGGGAAGATCGTCGCGATTCAGAACTTTGCCGAAAACAGCCTGATGCTGCTGGGGGTGCTGTCCTTTCTGGCGGCGGCGCGGGCGGGGATTTCGGTGACTTGGATTATGACGGCGAATGGCGCGGCGCTGCTGTTCATTGTGCTGCTGTTATTCAGACAGCGAAAAACTCTCGTGCCATAACGGTAAAACCGGCAGATAGAATCAACCTGCCGAGAACGTTTGTTCCTGATAGTTTTTTCCCGCCAATGGGTTCAAAGAGCCGGTGTCATTGACTTTGGTTTTTTTCGGGAATATAATAATGAATAATAATATTTAGCAATCAGTGATGCAAAGGACATGATCCTCATCCCTGCCGGATCCAGAGAGAACGCGCCGCGGCTGGAAGCGCTTCATTCCGGAACATGATGGATTACCCCCTTTAAACTGTCGGACTGAAAGACAAGGATAGGTTCGACCGGGCGCCCTCCGTTACCGGGGTTGCGAGCCGGACGCGTCAATGCGTCAATAGGGGTGGAACCGCGAGATTGACTCTCGTCCCGTTTGTAGGGATGGGAGTTTTTTTATTCGCCGTTATCGGCGGGCTGGAGAATCCCGATATATTCATTGGATGGAATGGGGAGGTAGAGAGCATGGAAAAGATCAAAATCACATTGAAAGACGGGTCGGTAAAAGAGGTTGACAAAGGGATCACTTTGCAGGAACTGGCGGCTTCGCTCAGCCGGTCGTTGGCAAAATCGGCGCTGGCCGCCAAAGTGAACGGCAAAGTCGTGGATCTGCCGCGCACGCTGGAACAAGACGCTACCGTCGAATTTTTGGGATCGGATACACAGGAGGGGTTGGATTCCCTTCGCCACAGCGCTTCGCATGTCATGGCGCAGGCGGTGCAACATTTGTTTGGCGACCAAGTTCAGTTCGGCATCGGGCCGTGGATTGCCAATGGGTTCTATTACGACATCGATACGGAGCATACGTTTGTTCCGGAAGATCTGGTCAAAATTGAAGCCGAAATGGAAAAGATCATCAAGCAGGATCTGCCGATCATTCGGCAGGAAATGTCGCGGGAGGCTGCGGTTCGTTTCTTCGAAGAGAAGGGGCAGCACTATAAAGTGGAGCTGATTCGCGACCTGCCGGAGGACGCGGTGATTTCACTCTACACGCAGGGTGACTTCACGGATCTCTGCGCCGGCCCGCATCTGGCGTCGACAGGCCGCATCAAAGCGCTGAAACTGCAGAGTCTGGCTGGCGCTTACTGGCGCGGCAACGAGAAGAACAAAATGCTGCAGCGGATTTATGGCACCGCTTTCGAAAAGAAAGCGGACCTCGACGCCTATCTGCACATGTTGGAAGAAGCGGCGCGGCGCGATCATCGCAAGCTCGGCAAAGAACTGGACCTGTTCAGCATGCAGGAGGAAGGCCCGGGATTCCCGTTCTTCCATGCCAAAGGTATGGTCATCCGCAACGAGCTGGAGAACTTCTGGCGTAAGCTGCATGTGAAGTTCGGCTATGAAGAAATAAAGACGCCGATCATTCTCAATGAAGCTTTGTGGCATCAGTCCGGTCACTGGGACCATTACAAGGAAAACATGTATTTCACCAAGATTGATGACGCGGATTACGCGGTCAAGCCGATGAACTGCCCCGGCGGCATGCTGGTGTACAAGACCCGGCACCATAGCTACCGCGAATTCCCGATCCGGGCGGCGGAACTGGGACTGGTCCACCGGCATGAACTTTCGGGAGCGTTGCACGGCTTGATGCGGGTGCGGAGTTTTACGCAGGATGATGCCCATATCTTCATGCTGCCGTCGCAGATCAAACAGGAAATCATGGGAGTCATGGATCTGTTCAATATTGTTTACTCGACTTTCGACTTGTCCTACCACGCGGAACTGTCCACCAAACCGGAGAATGCGATGGGGTCCGACGAAGTTTGGGAAGTGGCAACGGCTGCCTTGAAACAGGCGCTCGACGAGCGCGGCATGCCTTATAAAATCAATCCGGGGGATGGCGCCTTCTATGGACCTAAAATCGATTTCCATCTGAAGGACTCCATCGGCCGGACCTGGCAGTGCGGCACCATCCAGTTGGATATGTTGATGCCGGAACGGTTCGACCTGACCTATATCGGCGAAGATGGTCAGCGGCATCGTCCGGTGATGATCCACCGGGTCGCATTCGGCAGCATGGAACGGTTCATCGGCATCCTCATCGAGCATTACGCCGGAGCCTTCCCGGCCTGGATCGCGCCGGTTCAGGTCAAAATCCTGCCGATCACCGACCGGAATGTCGAGTATGCCAAGAAACTGGCGGCAGAACTTAAGGAACTGGATGTTCGGGTGGAGGTGGACGAGCGGAGCGAAAAAATCGGCTACAAGATCCGTGAAGCCCAGATGGAGAAAGTACCGTTCATGTTGGTCCTGGGCGACAAGGAGCAGGAAGCCGGCGCAGTGGCTGTTCGGGTTCGCGGCAAGGGCGATGTGGGAACGATGGCGCTCGACGCGTTCCGCGACATGGTGCTGGAAGCGATCCGGAGCAAGACACAACAACAGTAACTGCCTAAAAAGACTAGGGGCTCCGGAAAGGATGATTTCCGGAGCCCTTTTTGTCGGTTCGCTAGCGTCGTCGGCTTTCAGAAATGGTCGATTTCCTGCCGGAAGAGCCTATTATCGCTCAAAAAGCAGGGTTTTCCAGTAATGACAAGAAATAATATACATTAGAACAGTCTTTTCGGGTGATTCTCTTCAGGGTCACTGCAAGGATGGTGATTAAATGAAAAATCAATGGGGCGGGTGGTCCCTGCAAACCAAACTGTTTCTTTGCATTATTGCGGCAAACCTGGTTATCATGGCCATCACTTCCCTGTCGTTGTACGATGCGGTCAAAAACCGGCGGCATGCGGAACGGATCGCTGAAATTAACACGTGCGCTGAACCGTTTTTCAAGGCCATCGAAGCTCTCAGTTTCGAGCGGGGGCGTTCGAATGTAATCCTGGCCGCAGAAACACCGATTTCCGAACAAAATCGGCAGTTCATCCTGGGAAGGCGAAAACTGGCGGATTCTAATCTGCAGTTGGGATTAGAACGATTGCGGCGGATCGATTCCGCGCTGGCGGAGCGTTTGCTAACCGAGTATAAACAATTTCAGTTGCTGCAAAGCCAGCTCGACGAGCAGGCCCGATTGCCGTTAGCCCGAAGAAATCCCGCGATTCGTGACGAATGGATTCGTCAATCGACGGATTTCATCTTTTTCATCAGGGAGATCATTGATTCGATGGGACGACGCGAACGCAGGCTGGGCGTGTTTGACATATACCATCATTTTCAGCTGAATTGTGTCGAGTTTCGCCTGTTCAGCGGCTACAGCGCCACTGTTTTGACGGCTGCCATCGCCACCGGAAAGCCGCTAAGTCCGACTGAGTATCAGACTTTTTTGGAATCGCGCGCCAAGGCGGATTATTTATGGGAACAGATTGATAATGATTCCGCCTATTTCGACAACCCGGTTCTTCAGGAAACGCTTCAGCACGTTTACCATGAATATTATCGGAAATATCGGCCGATCCAAACTGAAATGCTGTCGCAGCTTCTGGTCGAAGCAGCGCCGAAGGAATGGGGGGAGCGCTTGGCTGCCCATTCCGTGCCGGCGTTTGATTCGATTTTTGATCTGATTGCCGTAATCGATCGGGAAACGCGTACCCATGTCGAGCAGTTGACGCACAAAGCCGAACGTGATTTTCGCATCGCCTTGTTCCAATTTTTCTTAACGTCTTTTTTTGTGACCCTGTTTCTGGTGTTTTTCCGAACCAGGCTGTTTGCGCCGCTTGGGCGAATTGTCGAAGGATTACAAAATATTCTCGATGGCCAGCCGATCGCCAATTTGGATCCGGATGCCCAACGGCAGGATGAAATCGGTCTCTTGGCCCGGGGAACGATCACGTTGCAGGGAAGCATCAGAGAAGAACGTCGGTTGCGGGAATTGAATCAACGATTGGCAACGACGGATCATTTGACCGGACTGTTCAACCGGGAAATGCTCGATCAATTGCTGGACAATGCACTGGCGCAGGCGGATCGCTACCGGGAGCCGTTGTCCATGATTTTGTTTGATCTGGACCACTTCAAAACAGTCAACGATACTTGGGGACATCCCGTCGGCGATGAAGTGTTGGTTCAGACTGCACAGATCGTCAAGAGCATCATACGGGGAGCCGATCTGCTGATTCGGTTTGGCGGCGAGGAGTTTTTGATCCTGATGCCCAACACAACGGAAGCCGGGGCAGTTGCCGCCGCAGAGAAAATCAGGGTTCGACTCTCGGAGAAATCTCACCCTTCGGCCGGCATTGTAACTGCCAGTTTCGGAGTTGCTGAACGAGCCATTGGCGAAGAATTTGCGGATTGGTACAAACGGACTGACGATGCGCTGTATCAGGCAAAGAAAACCGGCCGCAATTGCACTGTATGCCACGGTTTGGTGCAATCTTCCACGGCGCCGTTGCATCTGCAATGGGTTACGGAATGGGAAAGCGGGCAACCGGAGATCGATGTTCAACATCGAATGCTATTTGCGATGGCCAATGAATATTTTGCTGTGGCGCTAAATCCTCATGCAAAGCCGGATGACGCCCTGACTCTGCTCGCAAGCTTGTTGCGGGAACTGGCGAGTCACTTTGAATTTGAAGAGCTACTATTGGAACAAATTGGCTATCCGAAAGTTGAGGAACACCGTCGGATTCATCGCGAACTGCTGACAAAGGCAGCAACCCTGAGAGAAAGTTATCAGGGCGGGAAGACCAAATTGTCGAGTTTTGTTTCCTTCCTTGTGGATGATGTGGTTATTGCCCGTATGTTGCAAGAAGATCGGCTGTATTATCCTTTGACCCGAGAAAAGTTCGGCAAGGACAAATTCGACTTATAAAAGACGATAAAAAAATCGATAATGATTTAAAGGGGATTTCCCCGAGAAATGCATCAAGGAGGATGATTTCAATGGCCATTTCGTCGATTCAGGGATCGAATCAAAATGTGTCCGCAAGTGCTAACGGTGTTTCGTCAAAATCCGCAAATGCTGTAGGCGCTGACGCCAAACAGAAGGCAGCTGCGACCGGTGAAGCAGCTGTCTATGAAAAATCGGCGCCGCAGAGTGAAAGTGTGAAGACCTACACGCGGGATACTGCAACCCTCAGTGAAATCTCGCAGCAGGTTGAACTAAAATTTGCGTCGCTGAAGGCAACGGTCGAAAATCTTTTTTCCACGCAAAGCTTGAAATTCGGCGAATCAAAGGGACTAAGCTATGACCGGATTTTGGAGAAGTACGACGGAAAGCTCAAAGAATTTTATCAGAACCTGGAAGTGGATGAAAGCACGCGTCTGACAGCGCAACAGGAAATTGCCGAGGACGGGTTCTGGGGAGTAAAACAGACTTCCGAGCGGGCGATTGCTTTCGCGAAAGCACTTGCCGGCGGCGATCCGTCGAAGGTCGAATTGCTGAAAAAGGCGGTTGAGGACGGTTACGCCGCCGCCGAAAAGGCTTGGGGCGGCGAGTTGCCGGAAATCAGCAAGCTGACCCAGGAAGCAACACTAAAAGGACTGGATGCCTGGGCGCAGGAAGCGGGGCAGACGGCGTAGCGGTTAAGATTGACATATGCTGAAATTACGGGTTGTGTGATTTTTGCGGTTGGTGTTGACTTGTCCGGTAATGAATGATATTATATTAAACGCAAGTAGAAGCCATCCGCTTCTCACCTTACGACGCGCAGGCTGTTGGTAAGGTCATCGGACCAAACATCCATAGGTATGTGATGTTTTGATGTCAGTAGCGGGTGGAGCAATCCATCCGCTTTTGTATTTTAAAAAATTGAGAGAGGTGAGAGACAATTAGTAAAGAAACGCTGAGGATCAACGAGGAAATCCGGGCCAGAGAAGTGCGCGTCGTTAGCGCCGCCAATGAACAATTGGGCATCATGAATCTGCGCGATGCTCTCCAGATGGCTGCAGATCAGCAGTTGGATCTAGTGGAAGTCGCTCCGAACGCTAAACCGCCAGCCTGTCGAATCATGGATTTCGGCAAGTTCCGGTTTGAACAGCAAAAACGCGATAAAGAAGCCAAAAAGAAACAAAAAGTCATCACGTTGAAAGAAGTCAAATTGCGTCCCAATATTGAGGACCATGACTATGAAGTGAAGAAGAAAAACGCCCAACGGTTTATCGCGGACGGCGACAAGGTGAAAGTCACCATTATGTTCCGGGGTCGCGAGCTCGCCCATCCCGAATTGGGACGCCAGATATTGGTGCGAATGGCTAACGAAATGAAAGAGCCGGCCATCGTGGAACGTGAGCCTAAAATCGAGGGAAGAAATATGTTCATGATTTTGACGCCCCGGCCGGCCAAGGTGCAGCAAGCGCCCGCGAAGCAGGGAGCTCATTCCCAAACCGCCGCGGCGCAACCTGCCGCGTCACAAAAGAAGGAGGAATAGACATGCCGAAAATGAAGACTCGCCGCAGCGCTGCAAAACGGTTTCGCATAACCGGTTCTGGAGAGTTCAAACGCTCGAAGGCATTCCACAGCCACATCCTGGAATCGAAAACGCCGAAACGCAAACGCAATCTTCGCAAAGCTGGATTGGTCAGCAAGTCGGACCATGAACGCGTCAGCAAGATGTTGCCCTACGCATAATAAACACAGTTTTGAAAGGAGGACCCAATAATGCCAAGAGTAAAAAAAGGCGTGACTGCGCACGCACGCCATAAGAAAATACTGAAAATGGCTTCCGGTTATCGTGGAGCTCGTCGCCGCCAGTATCGCAAAGCTAATGAAACCGTAATGAAGGCTCTCTGGTACGCCCGTAATGATCGTCGGGCCCGTAAAGGCGATTTCCGTCGTCTCTGGATTGCCCGGATCAATGCGGCGGCCCGTATGAATGGAATTTCCTACAGCCAATTCATGTATGGTCTGCACCAGGCAGGTATTGCCGTAAACCGCAAGATTCTCGCCGATTTGGCTGTCAGTGATATGGCTGCCTTTACCAAACTGGTGGATGCTGCCAAAGCGAAAATTTCCTGAGAGTAAAATCTTCGTTGCATTATTTCCAAGTGTAAACTCCTGCTTGAAAGAGCAGGAGTTTTTTTTGAATTTCAAGAAAATTACAGAGGGTTTTCTGTCAGAAGAATCGAATATTTAAATTAAAATAAAATTAACACAAGGGGGAGTTTCCATTGGCTTTGGTAACCTTGCGTCAAGTATTGCAGGATGCCCGCAAACGAAAATATGCAGTCGGCGGTTTCAACGTGTTCAACTTCGAAACCCTGGGCGCCGTGGTGGAGGTGGCGGAAGAACTGAAAGCGCCACTGGTTCTTGGAATCGCGGAGCGGCTGTTCAAGTTTGTGGATGTCGATACCCTGGCCGCCGCCATGGCCCGTTCCGCGCAGCGGACTTCGGTACCTGTCGCCCTGCATCTGGACCACGGGCATACGTACGAAGGGGTGATGAAGGCGGTACGGTGGGGCTTCACTTCGGTGATGTTCGATGGCTCATCTTTGTCTCTGGCCGACAACCTGAAAAAAACAAAGGAAATTACCCGTATAGCCCATTCCCTCGGCATTTCCGTCGAAGGCGAATTGGGCTATATTGGTCAATGCGACGCGGTAACCGGATTAACCTCCAATGAACCGGTTTCAGCGGAAGTCGCAGCGGATTTTGTGACACGAACCAAGATCGATGCGCTGGCGGTTGCGGTAGGGACGAATCATGGCGCGGCGAAAGTGGCCGGTGGCCTCAATATCATGCGGTTGGCGGAACTGAATAATCTGGTCGATGTCCCGTTGGTGCTTCACGGCGGTTCGAAATTAAGCCGGGAAGACTGCCGGTTGGTAATCGACAACGGAATTTCCAAGATTAATATTGCGACCGATATGTCCCTGTCGGCTGCGGAACGATTGAAAATGGAGCTGGCGAAAGCGCCGACGGCTAATTATATCCATCTGATGACCTCCGTCAAAAAAGGCGTAAAGGACCTGGTTCGCAAATACATGCTAAACTTCGATTGCATTAGCAGGGCGATATAAAACGGGCCAAAACTTGCAGTTTATCCAGAAGACCGTCAGCTGTATAATACAGTTGGCGGTTTTCTTCTATGGCGAAGTGGAGGAAAAACGGCTATAATAATAGTCGATTCAATTTCGGAAGATATTGGAAAGCGCAATGGGAGATGAATTCGCGGTGGAGTTGCTGGAAGGGAATAAAAAAGTCGCCAATCTAATGGACCTTTCGCAATGGCGATTGACACCATATCAGGTGCTGGCGCTCGGGTTCGCGGGACTGGTTCTGTTAGGAGCTTTGCTCCTGAGTTTGCCTGTCGCATCGCAATCGGGACAGGGTACGCCATTCATTGACGCCTTGTTTACCGCAACCTCGGCGGTATGTGTCACCGGGCTTGTCGTAGTGGATACGGGGACTCACTATTCTTCTTTTGGGCATACGGTAATTATTCTCTTAATTCAGGTCGGTGGGCTCGGCATCATGGCGATATCCACCTTGTTCGCTTTGTTGATTGGCAAAAAGATCCGGCTGAAAGAACGCCTGCTGATGCAAGAGGCATTGAACCAATTGTCGGTATCCGGCGTCGTTCGTTTGACGATCTATATCATTCGGGTGACATTGCTGATTGAGTTCATTGGCGGTACAATCCTGGCGCTGCGTTGGTATCCGGAAATGGGGCCAAAGGGAATTTATTACGGCTATTGGCATGCCATCTCTGCATTCTGCAATGCGGGATTCGACCTGTTTGGCGCCGTGCATGGCCCATTCAGCGGGATTACCGCCTATGTCGACGACATTGTAGTCAACCTGACGATTGCCGGGTTGATCATTTTGGGCGGGATCGGCTTCGCTGTCATGCATGACGCTTGGGAAAGCTCTTCCTTTCTGCGCTTGTCGCTTCACAGCAAAATAGTGCTGATTACCACGGCGGCATTGATTTTCGGTGGCGCCGGCCTGTTCTATCTATTCGAGCATGCGAATCCGGATACTCTTAAACCGTTATCGCTGCAGGGGAAAATTCTGGGCAGTTTTTTTCAGTCGGTAACTCCGCGTACCGCCGGCTATAACACCCTCGATATTTCAAAGCTTTACGACGGAACCTTGTTTTTATTGATCATCCTGATGTTTGTCGGCGCATCGCCCGCATCCACCGGGGGCGGCATCAAAACCTCCACGACGGCTGTCTTGATGTTGGCGATCTGGGCATTGGTCCGGGGTCGCAGCGATGCGGAGTGCTTTGGGCGCCGGATTCCCAAAGACATCATTTATAAGGCGTTTTCCGTGCTGTTGATTGCGTTCATGCTGGTTGTGATTGTGACCATGGCCTTGACGATTACGGAACATTTCAGTTTTATCAGCATCCTGTTTGAAGTGACCTCTGCGTTTGGCACGGTAGGTTTGACAACAGGGATCACTCCAACTCTATCCACATCCGGCAAGGTTTGGTTGATTCTCACAATGTTCGCGGGGCGGGTGGGGCCGGTGACACTGGCGCTGGCCATTGCGATGCGCAGCCGCAAAGCGCAGATCCAATATCCTGACGGCAAAATCATCATTGGTTAGGAGGATATTTCATGAAAGAGATGAAACGACAGTTCGCGGTGATCGGTCTGGGACGTTTTGGGACCAGTGTGGCGCTGACCCTGCAATCGCTCGGGCATGATGTGCTCGCAATCGATTCCGATGATGAACAGGTTCAGCGGTTAAGCGATCAAGTTACGCATGTGGTGCAGGCGGATACGACTGAGGAAAATTCCTTGCATGCTTTAGGGCTGCGGAATTTCGACGCGGTTGTTGTGGCGATCGGCGAGGATGTACAGGCGAACGTGGCTACCACATTGCTGCTAAAAGAGCTGGGAGTTCCTTATATTATCGCCAAAGCCCGGAACTCATTGCACGGAAAAATGTTGGAAAAAATCGGCGCGGACCGGGTCGTGTATCCGGAACGCGACATGGGGCAACGGGTGGCGCATAGCTTGATTTCTTCGAATGTGCTGGATTATATTGAGCTCTCCCCAGATTTGAGCCTGGTCGAGGTAACCGTTCCCGGTATTTTGTCGGGAAAAACCTTGCAACAGGCGAACATGCGGGCGTTATACGGCGTCAACGTCGTGGCGATCAAACGCATCGACCACTTGATCGTGCCGCCCCAACCCAATGAACTGATCCAGGAAAGCGACATATTGATCGTGATTGGTTCCACGGAAGGAATCAAACGCTTGGAAAGTCTTGGATGATGCGGATGGTCGTCAGCCCGGACAATGAGTTTGTCAAATTGGCATCGGCATTGCGGCAAAAGAAGCGGCGGGATGAAACCGGGCTGTTTGTCATCGAAGGCCTGCGTTTTGTTCGGGAAGCCGTTGTTGCCGCCTGGAGCGTCGACTTTGCGATAGTCGCCGATGAAAGCTATAAAGTAGATTTGCGAATTCAACTCTTGACGGAAGAATTGATTCGGCAAGGTTGTTCAGTGCTTACCGTTTCGGAATCTTTGTACCGGAAAATCAGTGACACACAGAATCCTCAGGGCATTTTGGCAGTTGTGCGGCAACGCCAAAATTTTCCGCCGGAATCGATGCCACAGGGATCGACTTTATGGGTGATCCTTGATTCTTTGCAGGACCCGGGAAATGTCGGTACGATCATCCGAACGGCGGATGCGGCGGGGGCCGCCGGCGTGATTTTGACTCCGGAGTGTGCGGATCTGTATGGCGGCAAGACGACCCGGGCCACCATGGGTTCTTTGTTTCACTTGCCGGTGTTAAGAATGCCGGCCGCCGAGTGCCTGTCATTCTGTGATCGACAGCAGCTGATGCTATATGTTGCCGGCGCCGAGGCGGCGAAAGTATACGCAGAAACCGATCTGTCAGCGCCTTGCGCCATCGTGTTCGGCAATGAGGGGGCCGGAGTGGGGGCGGAGTTTCGGCAACGAGCGTCGGCCAACATCAAGATTCCGATCCTGGGCCAGGCAGAATCCCTGAATGTGGCTTCCGCCGCTGCAATAATCTTGTTTGAAGCAGCGCGGCAAAAAGGTTGGACCTTGTCATAATCTGTTGCAATATGTTATAATTTTCCCGTAACGTGAACTGATCCGGACGCATGCCTCGGAAAGGAAGTGTTGCGGTTTGGAAACAGCTGATTTTTATTGGAAGCTATTTGAAGCGACCGGTTCCATTGCCGCATATCTTGTATATCGGCGATTAAAGGGATTGTCTGCTTGAAGAATGGAAAACCGATGATGGAGAGAGTACGCCGGTTGCGCACAGGACAGGGAACCGTTGCCGTGGATTGAGAGCAGCGGTTTGTGGCGGCAGCGGCGGAAGTTCACTCCAGAGGGTCCGATTGAGCCGCGGCAGCGGGTAGATCGAACGTATTGCTTGCGTTAAGGGCAATGAGTGATAAATTTGGGTGGTACCGCGAATTGGACTTTCGCCCCTGTTGGGGCCGAAGGTCTTTTTATTTTGAAATAGCTGCGGACTGAAGGAGAGGGGACGACATGGAAAAAGAATTGCAACGGATTCGGGAAACGGCGTTCCGTGAGCTGGAACAGGCGTTGGACGCCAGCACAATCAATGATCTGCGGGTAAAGGTTCTGGGTAAGAAAGGCGAGCTAACCGCCGTATTGCGCAGCCTTGGCTCGGTAAGCGCGTCCGTTCGGCCGCGGATTGGCCAGTTGGTCAACGATCTGCGGTTGGAGTTCGAAAACGAACTGCAAAGTAAACAACAGGCGCTGAAGGAAACAGAACTGAACCAACGGCTGGAAGAGGAAAAAATCGACGTCACCTTGCCGGGGCGCAGTCGGGAACCGGGTCGGCGGCATCCGCTGACACTGACGCTGGATCGCATTAAACAGGTGTTCCTACGGATGGGTTTTGATATCGAGGAAGGTCCGGAAGTCGAAAGCGACTATTATAATTTCGAGGCGTTGAATCTGCCGCAAGACCACCCGGCTCGCGACATGCAAGATTCCTTCTACATTACCGATCAATTTCTGTTGCGGACCCACACTTCGCCGGTGCAGGTGCGGACGATGCAGGCCAAGACACCGAATACGCCGATCCGCATGATTGCGCCCGGGAAGGTTTACCGGCGCGATTATGACGCGACGCATTCGCCGATGTTTCAGCAGGTCGAAGGGTTGGTCGTCGGTCCGAACATCCGGTTTTCCGATCTGAAGGGGACCTTGGAACTGTTTTGTCAGGGTATTTTCGGCGACAGTGTAAAGGTCAGGTTCCGGCCCAGCTATTTTCCGTTTACGGAACCCAGCGCCGAGGTGGATATTTCCTGTGTGATCTGCAAAGGCAGCGGTTGCCGCGTTTGCAAGGGTACGGGATGGTTGGAGATTCTGGGGTCGGGGATGGTTCACCCCCGGGTGCTCGAAATGAGCCAATACGATCCTGCCCAAGTCAGCGGCTTTGCTTTCGGCATGGGAGTCGAACGCATTGCCATGTTGCTCTTCGGCATCGACGACCTGCGGTTGTTCTATGAAAATGACGTGCGCTTCCTGCGCCGTTTCTAAGGAGGAATAGCGATATGCGCGCACCAGTCAAATGGCTAAAAGATTATGTGCAGTTTGAAGATACGCCGGAAGTCATGGGCGACCGGTTGACGATGGCGGGAATTCCGGTAGAGGGAATTGAACGCCCCTGTCAGGGACTGAAAAACATCGTGACGGGAAAAATTCGCAGCGTGGACCCGCACCCGAACGCCGACAGATTGTCGGTATGCATTTTGGATCTGGGCGATCGGCTTGTAAAAATCGTCACGGCGGCGACCAATGTCCGTCCCGGACAAATCGTTCCGGTCGCATTGGCCGATGCAGTGCTGGCCAGCGGAAAGATTATTCAACCGACTGATTTCCGTGGCGTGGCCTCGGAAGGAATGCTCTGCTCAGCGGAAGAAATTCTGGGGGATACGAAGATCGTTGCTCCGGAGAAACGGGACGGAATTTATGTTTTGCCTGCCGAAACGCCATTGGGTCAAGACATTCGTCCTGTCATGGGAATGGATGAAGCGATCATGGAATTTGAACTGACCGCCAACCGGGCCGACTGCTTTTGCATGGTGGGCTTGGCGCGCGAAATCGGTGTATTGGTTGGCAACCGCGCCAGGCGTCCAATGCTGACCCTGCAGGAAACGGGGCAGGGGAAAGCTTCGGAGATGGCTTCCGTCGAGATCAAGGATCCGGATCTGTGCAAACGTTTTTGCGCCAGAATCCTGACGAATGTCCGGATCGGCGAGTCACCGCTCTGGCTGCAGCATCGCCTGCAAGCAGCGGGTATGCGTCCCATCAGCAATGTGGTTGATGTCACCAATTTTGTCATGCTGGAAATGGGGCAGCCAATGCATGCGTATGATTATAATCTTTTGGCCAAGCATAGCATCATTGTCCGAAAAGCCATGGAAAGCGAAAAATTAACGACGTTGGATGAAATCAAACGGGAATTGACGCCGGACATGCTCGTGATTGCGGATGCGGTGCAACCGGTCGGATTGGCTGGTGTCATGGGCGGTCTGGCTACGGAGATTTCCGCCTCGACTCGCACGGTTCTACTGGAGGCCGCCGCGTTTTACGGTCCCAACATCCGCCGGACATCGCGGGGCCTGGGACTGCGTTCGGAAGCATCCGGCCGCTTTGAGCGCGGTGTGGATGTCGCCGCGATTCCCTTGGCTTTGGAGCGGGCCGCGCAGTTGTTGGTGGATATGGGCGCCTGCGATGTAGTTCCCGGGATGATCGATGTATACCCCCGGGCCGTGTTGCCTGCCCAGTTCGACTTCACCGCCGACTGGATCAATCGTTATCTGGGCGCCGAGGTTCCAGCGGCCACGATGGTTGATATTCTGGAAAAATTGGAGTTCACGGTGAAAGTTTCCGGCGATACGATCACTGTGACGGCGCCGACCTGGCGACAGGATGTTACGGGTCCGGTGGACATCGCCGAGGAAGTGTCGCGAATTTTTGGCTATGACAATATTCCTTCTACCCGGCCGGTAGGCCCGATTCACGCCGGCGGAGCGGCGACGGCCCGAAGCGCCATGGATAAGGCGCGGGACATTATGACCAGTCAGGGGTTCTATGAAACTTTGTCTTTCAGCTTTTCCCATCCGGATTTCTTTGACCGTTTGCGACTGCCGCAGGACAGCCCGTTGCGCAATGCGATTCCCATTCTCAATCCGATTACCGATGAATTTCCGATTTTGAGGACCACACTGATGGCGGGACTGGGAGATACAGTTGCCCGCAATCTTTCCCGGAAGAACGAGGATCTCAAGTTGTACGAAATCGGCACGACTCATCATGCCCAAACCTTGCCCCTGACGAGTCATCCGGAAGAAGTGAACTGGTTGTGCGGCGCGATGGTGGGGCGGCGCGATGGAATCGAATGGTGCCACAGCCGGGAGATGATCGACTTTTATGATGTGAAAGGCGTTGTCGAAACGGTGTTAAGCGGCCTGGGAATTGGCAAATGGACTGTCCAGCCATCCACGGCTCCATGGCTGCATCCCGGCAAACAGGCGGAAATAGCCGTAAATGGTGTAATCGTGGCTACACTGGGCGCTTTGCACCCTGTGGTCCAGGAAGCATTCGGCATTTCCCGGCCGGTTTATGTTTTCAAGCTGAATCTTTCGGAACTCGACGCCCTCGGGATCGCCGGTACCCGACAATACGCCGCGATTCCGAAATATCCGGCGATCAGTCGCGATCTGGCCATTGTCTTGTCCGATCGGATTCCGGCGGCGACGGTGATGGCGGAAGTGCGAAATGCCGGTGGTCCGCTGTTGGCGGAATCTCGGCTGTTTGACGTCTATGCCGGTGAAAGGGTGGAAAAAGGAACCCGAAGTTTGGCGTTTTCGTTGATTTTCCGTTCGCCGGACCGCACGCTGACCGATGAAGAGGTGGAGGCGCCGTTCCGTTCTCTGATCGAACATCTGACGGAAAAATTTGGCGCGAAACTTCGCAGTTAGATTCTTGGCGATTTCAAGATGGACAGGGGTGGCCGGGCTTTCTCCCGGTCATCTTTTTTTCCGGTGGCGACGCAGGAATAATGGAAGAAAAAAGCGAAGCTTATAACGAATTACAGGATAATCCTGTTTTAACCTGCTTTCGCGGAGGGGCAAGATGGAAAAAAGACGATATCGGGTAACCATAACTGTCGGCGGGGAAAGTTATACAATCCGCGGGGATACCGAGCCGGAACGCGTGCAAAAAGTGGCCGCGCTATTTGATGAACGGCTGCGTCAGACCGAGCGTTCCTATCCCAGCCTGTCACCGGCGAAAACCGCAGTTTTGGCCGGACTGAACCTGACCGAAGAGTATCTGCGGTTACAGGAAGATTATCAACAATTGTTGGCGATGGTAAAACAAGTCAGATAAAAAAGGATAAGGAATGAAACCATGATCGAATTATTGGCCCCGGCTGGAAATCGGGAAGCTTTTACGGCAGCGCTGGAATGCGGCGCGGATGCAATTTATCTTGGCGGGCAGCAGTTCGGAGCAAGGCAATACGCTCCGAACTTTTCCCTTGAGGAACTGGCCCAGTCGGTCCGGCAGGCGCATTTATTCGGCGTCCGGGTTTTTGTCACAGTGAATACGCTCGTTGATGACTCGGAAATGCCGGCGTTGCGGAACTATCTCCGCGATCTTTACGATATTGGCGTTGACGCGGCGATCCTGCAGGATGTGGGCGTAGTGCGGGCGGCGAAGCTTGCGGCGCCCAATTTGCCGCTTCACGCGAGCACCCAGATGACGGTCCATGATTTGTCCGGCGTGAATTTGCTGGCCGACTATGGCTTTGACCGGGTCATTTTGTCCCGGGAATTGTCGTTGGCGGAAATCACCGGAATCTGCAAGAAAGCTCGTTGCGAAGTGGAGACTTTTATTCACGGCGCTTTGTGCATCTGTTACTCCGGACAGTGTCTGATGTCCAGCATGATTGGCGGAAGAAGCGGCAATCGCGGCCGTTGCGCCCAACCCTGCCGGCTGCCCTATCGACTGACGGATCCAAAGGGACAGGATGTCTTGAACGGACTCGGCATTGGCGAATATCTGCTGAGTCCGAAAGATTTTCAGACGATTGAGGTTCTGCCCAAATACATTGAGGCCGGAGTGGCTAGCCTGAAAATTGAGGGACGCATGAAGCGTCCCGAATATGTGGCGGTCGTGGTCGATGCCTACCGACGCGCCATTGACCGAGCTTACGCCGATCCGGCAAATTACCGGACACCGGCGGAAGATCTGCGGGAACTGGAACAGATTTTTAACCGGGGTTTCACAACGGCCCATTTATTTGGCAAAAATTCGCGGGAGATGATGAGCGACCGTCGTCCCAACAACCGGGGCGTGTTAATTGGCCGGGTCGTCCGCTATCTGCCGCGTGAACGGTGTTTGGTCCTGAAATTGGAAGGCCCGCTGGCGGTCGGCGACATTGTTGAAGCGTGGGTCAAGGTGGGTGGACGGGTCAATGTTGAAGTCCGCGAAATGTGGGTGGAGGATGGTTCCGTCGTGGAAGCCGGGGCATCGCAGGAAGTTTCCATACCCTGCCAGGAGCAGGTTCGTCCCGGCGACCGGGTCTTCAAGACCTTTGACGCCCGATTGACCGACAAGGCCAGGTCCTGGTTCAACAAACCGTATGCCCGGCGACGGATCCCGGTTGCGATGACCGTTCGGGCTGCCGTGGGACAACCATTGAAAATTGAAATCCGTGACCGTCAGGGGAATGTCGGTGTGGCGCAAACGCAACAAGCCGGACAGACAGCCCGTAATCGTCCGCTGACACCGGAAACTCTGGAAGCGCAATGTTCCCGCCTGGGAAATACGCCATTTCGCCTGGAAGAATTTTTCCCGAAAATTGAAGGCGAAGTAATGGTGCCGGTTTCGGAAATCAACGACGCCCGACGGCGGGCCGTAGAGCACTTGGAAACACTGCGTTTAGCTGGATTTTCCCGTTCGACGCTGCCGGAGTTTACGAAGGTTGTTGTCCAGAGTGCTGCTGCCGAGGCAGTGCCCCGGAATGGCGAGAAAGCATTCCGACCGGATCTTTCGGTCAAAGTCGATACAATTGAGCAAGCCAAAGCAGCGCTCGCTGGGGGGGCAGATTGGCTGCTAGTCAGCGGCGAACGCTTTCATGGCGGTTTATACCAGCAAGAAGATTACGCGGAATTTTTGTCGATGGTGCGAGGCGCTGGAAAAAGGATCGGTTTCTGTCTGCCCCGGATCGTTCGGGAGTGCGGCAGCGAAGAGGTTGACCGCCGGATCGGCTGGTTCGCTGCAATGCGCCCGGAGGCTGTCTGCGTCGCGACAGCGGGTACGCTGGCTCGCGCGAAGGAATATCCGGAGCTTAAGCTCCATGCGGACTATCCCATGAATCTGTTCAATTCGGAAGCGCTGGAGTTTGTGCGTGAACAGGGCGCCGTCGGCGCCACTCTGTCGCCGGAGCTGACAATGGTGCAAGTCCAAAAACTTGGGCAGGCGCGGATTTTACCTTTGGAATGCCTGGTGCACGGACGACTCACATTGATGATTTCGGAGTTTTGCGCTTTGGGAGCATACCTGGGCGAGCGGGACGGAAATCCTTGCACCGGAGTTTGCAAACAGGGCGAATACCGTCTGCAGGACCGTAAAGGCGAATTTTTTCCGGTGATCAGCGACGACTCCTGCCGAATGCATATTTTGAACGGCAAGGAACTATCCATGCTGCCGCATGTCCATCGCTTGTCCCAGGCGGGGATCTCCCGGCTACGCGTGGAAGGCTGCCAGATGAATCCAGCCTATCTGGAGAAAATAACAACCTTGTACCGACGGGCCATTGATGCCGGCGCTGAAGGAATTTCCGCCGCCGAGATCGATGCCGCCGAGCATGAGGATATCACCCGCGGGCATTATTTCCGCGGCGTGTTGTAAAAAGAAACAAAGGAGAACCCGATGGACCCATCCGCACTAAAAACATTGGAATATTCGAAAGTGATCGCCCGGCTTACCGAGTATACGTCAACCCGGCGCGGGCGCGAATTGGCGGAGAAGCTGCAGCCATTCGCCGAATCTGATCAGGTTTCGCGGGAGCTGGATCTGACCGCGGACGCTGTGTCCGTTGTGCGACAAAACTCAGCGGTTCCTTTCGGCGGAATTCAGGATTTACGCCAGATCTTGGGACGGGCTCGCGTTGGCGGCGGACTGTCCGGCGAGGAACTGCTCGCCGTCAGTTCGACACTACGGGCGGCGCGCTTGATGAAGGCGTTTTTCGCTGACCTGCCGGATCCTGTGGAGGCATTACAGGGGTGGGCATCCGGGCTGATGGTGCTACGGGCCACTGAATTCGCCATTGAAAAGGCGATTGACGATAACGGCACGGTCAAAGACGAAGCCAGTGATAAGCTGGGACAGGTCCGACGCGAGATCCGCACTCTGCAGGGGCGCGTCAAGGACAAACTGGATTCCATTTTGCGATCCAGCCAGTACCGGACTTTTTTTCAGGATGCCTTGTACACGATGCGGGGCGATCGTTATGTGATTCCGATCAAACAGGAATATCGGCACCAGTTTCCGGGGATTTTGCATGACCAGTCCGCCAGCGGTGCGACGGTTTTTATCGAACCCATGGCGCTGGTCACCCTGAATAATGATTTAAAAGGCCTATTATCCACGGAGCAGGCGGAAATCGAGAAAATTCTGCTGGCGCTATCCGTTCATGTTTCCTCACAGGCGGACGTCATCGAATCAAATTGCGATATTCTGGCCCAGCTGGACTTTGTATTCGCCAAAGCCCGTCTGGCCCTGGACATGCGTGGTGTAAGACCGTTCTTTGCCGGCCCCGGCCGGGTGAACTTGCGACAGGCGCGCCACCCGTTAATTCCCGCCGCGTCGGTTGTGCCGATTGACATGCAGATCGGCGGTGAGTTCGACACCCTCCTGATCACCGGACCCAATACCGGCGGCAAAACCGTAGCCCTGAAAACGCTCGGATTGTTGACGCTGATGATGCAATCCGGTCTGTTTGTGCCGGCGGCGCCGGAATCCGAGATGGCGGTATTCGCGGATATATTTGCCGATATTGGCGATGAACAGAGCATCGAGCAGTCACTGAGCACATTTTCCGGCCATATGACGAACCTGGTCCGGATACTGTCCCAAGTCACGCCGCATTGTTTGGTCCTGATCGATGAAATCGGCGCCGGAACCGATCCAGAGGAAGGAACCGCCTTGGCCATGGCGATCCTGGAACACCTGCACGAGCAGGGAATCCGCACGGTGGCGACTACCCACTATGGCGAATTGAAGGCCTTCGCCTATACGCATCCCGGGGTTGCCAACGCTTCAGTGGAATTCGATCTGGAAACCCTGCGCCCCACCTACCGGTTGTTGATCGGTGTGGCCGGCAGCAGCAACGCGTTCGCCATTTCGCAACGATTGGGATTACCGGTGCACATCGTGGAACGGGCCCGATCCCTAACCGGCGGTGAGCATCAAAAATTCGAAACGGTTCTGTCGGCGATGGAAGAACATAAGCGGGCCAGCGAGCGGGAACGGGAAGAATCCTCGGCCTTGCGGCTGGAATCGTTGCGCCTGCGGCAGATGATCGAAAAGGAAAAACAGCTTTGGGAAAGCAAAAAGCGCGATATTCTGGGCAAAGCGCGCGCCGATGCCGATGAACTGATGCGCCAGACTCGTCTGGAGGCGGAGTCGGTCATCAGTGAACTGAAACAGCATTTTTCCATGGCGCAGCATGCTTCCCTGCAAAACAGCATCGAGGGCGCCCGTCGGAAAATCAGGGAACGAATCAGTGAATTGAGTCCTTTGACGTTGCCAGCCGAATCACCGCAATTCGCCACTGGCGACCAGGCAAAGCTGGTCACCGGTGCGGTTGTTCTGGTGGAAACGCTTGGCCAGCAAGGCACTGTTCTGTCGGTGGACGGCGAAGCGGCCACTGTGCAACTTGGCCCCCTCAAGACGGTGGTTCCAGTCGCACAATGCCGGGTGCTAAAAAAAGCGGCGCAAAAAAGTTTCCCGGCGAAGGACTATTCGCCGAAACCGTCCAGCCTCGAACGATCGGCAACCGTAGCGCGAGAGATCGATATCCGCGGTCTGAACAACGAAGAAGCCGCTTATGTATTGGACAAGTACATTGACGATGCCACCATGGCCGGGCTGGAATCGGTATCGATCATTCACGGCAAGGGAACCGGCGCGCTTCGCAAGGGGGTGCGCGCCTATCTGATGGCGCATCCGCGCGTGAAAAGCGTGACCATTGGCGAAATCAACCAGGGCGGAACGGGAGTCTCCGTTGCAAAACTATCATGATTGTAAGGGAGCGTGAAACGGAATGATTACCAAGAGTGCTGAAATGGAAGCCAGAGCGTTGGATGGGGTGGTCGAACTGATGGCGCTGGCGGCGCGGACGGCCCCCAAAGGCAAAGGAGTCGACAATTTGGCGGTCATCGCCGTGCGGGCCAAAGCCAAAGATCAATTATCCGCCGAAATGCGCCGAATATTGAAGGAAGATGGCGGCTTGCCGCATTTTGAACGGGATGCCGGCAATGTCGACAAGGCGCCGGTTGTTTTGCTTCTGGGCCAGAGGGTAAAGCCCCTGGGGACGAAACCTTGCGGTTTTTGCGGCTATAAGGATTGCGAGGAAAATATCAAAAACAGCGGGCTTTGCGCGATTAGCATCGGCGACCTTGGAATTGCAATTGGCTCGGCAGTCAGCGTGGCGGCGGCTCATCACGTCGATAACCGGATCATGTTTTCGGCCGGTAAAGCGGCTTTGAACCTGAATTTGTTTGATGACAATCAGGTGCGGATCGCTTACGGCATTCCTTTGTCGGTATCCGGGAAGAGTCCGTTCTTTGATCGGGGCTGAGTCTTCGGCAACGTGAATAACAAAAAATCCCGACAGTACGCGGAGCCGCGCACTGTTGGGATTTTTTTTGCACTGGTCAATTTTCTGTCATTCCCGTTGCAGTATCGTTTGCGGTTGTGCCTCGTTCAGAATTTGCGAGAGCCATTGCCGGTGAGCTGCGGAGCCGACAAGGTTTTCGGCTTTCCGTAAACGATTCGGATAGGGGATACTCCGATCATCCGGCAGTTGCAGTTTTAGTGTCAGGATCCGGCGAACCGATTCGTTCAGACGGGAACCCGGTATTTCACCGGAACGAACGGCTTGGAGTATTGCCGCATAAGCGGCGGGAAAATCCTCCGGCATGAGGATGATGTCAACTCCGGCCAGAAAAGCGGTTTTTGCCGCTACGCCGGGAGAAAATGAGCTGCTGATGGCTTTCATATTCATGGCATCCGTGATGATCAGTCCGGTATAGCCCAACTCGTTGCGCAAAATTTCAGTGACGATGGGGCGGGACAAACTGGCCGGCCAATTTGTTCGAGACTCCCATGCCGGATAGGAAACGTGCGCCACCATAATGGAATCGGTTTTTGCTAAAATCGCCGCGCGGAAAGGCAATAATTCTATCGTTTCCAGACGTTCCCGCGATAGTTCCACGCAAGGCAGAACCAGGTGGGAATCAGCGTTGGTGTCGCCGTGACCGGGGAAATGCTTGGCGGAGGTCGCGATGCCGGAGTCATGCAGCCCCTGAATATAGGCGCGACCCAATCGGGCTACTTCATACGGATCGGCGCTATAGGATCGGTCGCCGATGACCGGATTATCTGTCCGTGTATCGACATCCAGAACCGGCGCAAAGTTAAGATTAAACCCCAATGCCCGCAACTCCCGACCAACCAGCATGCCCAGATTTTTCGCCGCTGGACCGGAGAGGGCGGATAACTTTCGCGCCGGCGGAATTGGGGTAGCGAAGGGTAAGCGGGAAACCCGGCCGCCTTCCTGATCAACTGCCAGAAGCGGCGGCAGCGGGGATAAAAGCCTGACTCGTTCCAGAATCTGCATTGTGGCGGCAAGTGTCGGGGTGTGTCGGGAAAACAGTACGACGCCACCGGGGTGAAAAGTGCGCAGTTGGTGTTCCCAATCGCTGTCCGGTGCGATGATGAACAGTTGACCGATCTTTTCCTCGAGTGTCAATCGGGCCAGATGACTTTCCACACGATCCGTCAAAGAACGGTTGTTCTCACCGTCGAGGCTGGCCTTCGCCGGAACGGCTTCGACCAGACTGCCACTGAGGCAAAGGAGAAGAACAAGTATGAAAATGAAGTTCGGTGGGCGGCGTATAATCAACAGCAGTACTCTCCTTTGAAAAAAGCGGCGTCACACAAGGACGCCGCCGGAATGAAACAAATAGTTAATTGGTTGGCTTGACAGGAGTTTTCGCCGGAGGTTTGGAAGACCCGCCGGGCGGTGCGGTCGGAGTTTTGCTTGGCGTAGTTGTTTTTCCGGACTGACCGGGAATTGGCGTCGTGGTTTTCGAGTCCGGTTTGGCATTGGGATCGGTGGAGGGGGGAGCCGTAGATAGGTTCTTGGGTTGGTTGCCGTCGATAAAGTAATCGGTGATCGCATCTTTGTTTTTAGGGTCGGTTACCAAGCCGCCATCACGCGAGGAAACCGTCGCCGAAACAATGCCATTTGGCCGCGGGAAATCTTTCCATGGGGACTTGGCCGTGGCATCTTTCATAAACAGGCGCCAAATGGTCGCGGGGGTTTCCCCACCGGTTTCGCCATCCAAAGTGCCGTCGCTGTCCATGCCGATCCAGACGGCGGTGGAGATGTCCGGGGTAAAGCCTACAAACCAAGCGTCTTTATGTTCATCCGTGGTGCCGGTTTTGCCGGCCGCGGGGCGGCCGATATTGGCGCCGGCTCCTGTGCCGTGCTGAATTACGCCTTTCATCATGTCCGTTAGCAGGAAGGCCACCTTAGCATTCACAACGACCCGCTCTTTGGGAACGTGTTGTTCCAGCACCTTGCCGTTACGATCTACGACTTTCAGGAT